>CAZGJX010000039.1:0-34436 GCA_964525635.1 uncultured archaeon | reverse complement strand
CGAGAAATTAAATCTAGGTGTAGTTATGAAAAATTGTTTAATGCGTTATAAATAAATCCATATTTTAATCAAGACGATTGATAATATTTATTAAGTCATACAATTTTTTTGGATATGTGAATGAAAAAAAAAGGAAAACTGTTCCTATAACTGTTATTTATGATATTTTGTTTTCATTGCTCTTTATTTTATTAATCTTATTAATGGTTATTTTTCCCATTGATTATTCTGGATGGTTTATAATTAATCTAATTGGGATTATTTCAATATTACCTCTGTATTTTTGGTCTTTAGAGCATGAGAGATTTGAGAAAAAGTATGGAAAAAAAAAAGGAGAAAAAATTACTCAAACCTTAGGATTAATTTCAAGTGAATTATTCTTTTTATTTTGGATAGGAATATGGATTTCTCCACAACCAAAATTTACCATAAAAATTCTGGATGAATATTATTTTATAGTTCCCTTAATCAATTTAAAAATTTATATGATTCATTTATCAATCGCTTTACCATTTATAGTGGTAGGAGCATGGATCCCACTAAAAGCAATAAGTATAATGTCAATTGAAGTTGCAGAAACACACAAAGCTAAAAAAGTGATCACCTCTGGAATGTATTCATATATTAGACATCCTCAATATTTTGGAGGATTCTTAGCTCATATTGGTATTTCTCTTCTAATATCCGCATTTTTTTCACTTATAGTGACACCTATTATATTTCTGGTGATCTATGTTATGATAAAAAAAGAAGAAAAAGAATTAATAAAAGAATTTAGAGAGACATATAGAACATATAAAAATAAAGTTCCTATGTTTATGCCATTTAGACCATCAAAATGAATAAAATGATACTCATTTTATTTCAAATGATAATATCATAAAGATTATGATACTTTATCTGTGGCATCAGTCCGAATGCCTCTATCCCATCCACCAAAATGGCATTTGGGATTCCTTTTCCATATATATTCATTAAATTGCTTCTTTCAATACAAAGATCATTATTAACCTCCCTAACTATGATAATCCATTGGAATAACATTGAGCGGAAGTAGGGGTGGTGTTTCACCACATCTTATATATCTCATCAAAGCTTATGAGTATATTGTTAACAGAAAATTAGTTTCTTTTTCTATAAAAGAATATAGTATAAAAATTTATTAAATTAGTAAAAATAAAGATTATTACTGATTGATATTATCAAATGATATAATTTTTATTCTATACTATTAAAAGAAATATAATATTCAATTAAGTATATAAAAGGAAAGGGTATTATATGAAGTCTTTAATTGGTTTACCTTCTTCAAAGATAAGTTTCACATCTTCTAATTCAGTGGGAATGTCAATTAATTGAGGACACTTCTCAAGACATTCCCCGCATTTTATACAAAGATTTGCTTTTCCTTTACCATGCCAATCTGTATCTATACTATCATCATCTAATTCATCATACGAATTTTGAACCCAATCCTCAACTATGCCCTCCCATGCGGCACTATTTATAAGATTAAAATTCTCAGGTATATTTACTCCTTGTGGATATGGTATACAATACTTACAATTAGTACATGTTACTTTGATTCTTGACTTATAATAATTTCTCAATTTCTCAATGAATCCTAATTCTTCTTCAGTTAACGAATTTGACTTAGAATTTTCAGCACTTACAATATTTTCTTTTACTTGCTGTAAATTACTCATACCACTTAAGACAACAGAAACTCCCGGATGATTCCAGGTAAATTGGAGCCCCCAATCTGCTAATATTCTCTTATTTGGAGCTGTTTTTAGTAATTCTTCTACTGTCAAATTACTTTCCACTAATTTACCACCACGTAAGGGTTCCATGATAACAACAGCAATTTTCTTAGAATAAGCATAATCTAATCCTTTAATAGTTGCTTGATAATCAACATCAAGATAATTATATTGGATCTGAGCTATTTCCCAAGGATAAGAATCTATAATTTCTTTGAAGGTTTCATAAGAACCATGAAATGAAAATCCTATATGTTTGATTTTACCTTTAGCTTTTAATTCCTCCATCTTTTTAAAAGATCTAAATTTTTAATTTTCTTCAATTTATCTTGATTCAATCCATGTAATAAATAGATATCCAAATAACTTGTTTGTAATTTACTCAATTGGAGATCTAAATATTTTTCAAGATCATCTTGAGTTAGTACTAACCAAATAGGGCTTTTAGATACTAATTCTACTTTTTCTCGATAACCATCTTTCAATACCTCTCCTAAGAATACTTCTGATTTTTCAACATGATAAGGCCAAGCAGTATCTACATAGTTAACTCCGTGATCAATAGCATATCTTACCATTTTTATTCCCTTTTCATAATCTATATCATCCCATGATTGTTTTATTGGAAGTCTCATTGCACCAAATCCCAATATAGATACATCCCAGTCTAATGATCCCATTTTTCGATATTTCATAAAAAAGGAAAATAAAATACTAAATTAAAGTCTTTTATTTATAAAATAAAAAGTTCATAAACAACCTAAATTTAAATACAAGTTTTTAATTATAATCTTCAATTATAAAATTCAAATAAAATTAAATGATATTTAATTATGACTGAATCCGATAATCTAGAGGATTTAAAAAATAAAATTGAACAGGAAGCATATTACCTCTCTGAAAAGAAATTATCTTATGATGAATTATGTTGGATCTTTGCTGAAGAATCAATTCAAAGTGAAAGAGAGATTCCTGGAAGGATTTCCAAATTTAAAATAGAAGAAAAAGCTAAAGAAATTTCTGAGCTATCATATGGTAACGATGAGCTTTGCTGGAAGATTGCAGAATTACGAGTAAAAATGAAAAAATAGAATTTTTCTTTTTTTTTTAAATATATATTATAATTCTGAATTTATATATAATAAAATAAAAAGATTCTTTGTTTAATTAGGATAGTAGGTAGTTATATAAAAATTAATAATTAAATATCGGTAATCACTTCTATTAGGTTAAAAAGATATATTTCAACTAATCTTAGAATAAAAAAGTAAAGATTTTTCTATTATTTATAAAATCAGAATGAAATGAAATAAATACTTCTTAAATAAATTATCAAATCTTTATAGGTGAAAAGTTTTTTTTTTGAAATTATTTAAGTTTTCTAAATTTTTATATTTTAATTCAGTTATTAATAATATGTAAAATTAGCAAATAGTTTCATAAGAGATGTAGCAAGATAACAGAAATTAACTTAAATAAAATAAAAGAAGATATTAAATCTGGTAATTATGAAAAAGCATTAAATAACTTAGTATCATTAATCAATGAAGAAGATATTTTACCTTTATCAGATATTTTAGAAGGTATTCAACAGATACAAAAAAAGGGGAACTATTTATCACAACATCACTTCCAAGAAATTAAAAAATTAATAGATTCCTATGATGAGAATATACAGGAAATGTCAATTAATTTATATACAAATACATTAATTAATGATCTTAATCTAATTGATGATGAGATTGATTTTATAATCTCCAAATTAAGTCATTTTGAACCTATTGTAAGACGTAAATTTATCGATTTTTTAATTAAAATTTTTAATGAATGTCCAAAATTTGAGAATAAAATTATTATTAGTTTAATTAAATGTTTAAAAGATGATTTTTGGAACATAAGAATGCAGATAATAGGATTCTTAAATGATATAATTTTAGAAAGAGCTGAATTCATTAAGGAATTTAATAATGAATTAGATGTATTGTATGATGAAGAAGATAAAGATGTTAAATGGGAAATTTTAGACTTTTTATTTAATTTAATTATTAAAACTTATTCTATTAAAGATTTTAAAAGCTTAGTAAATTCAATTCTTAATAGGAATTGGATAGCTCAAGAAAAGATAATTTTTCTGATAGGAAAATTAGGCATAAAAAAGAAAGATTTAATCCAACCCCTCACTAGAGAAATAGTATTATTCCTAGATCATGATGATTTTTTAGTAAACAAAGCAGTTTCTAAAGCTATCAAAGAAATAATGGAATATCATGTTAAATTATTTGATGATGCATTTTTCTCATATTTAAATGATGATACCTTTGATAATATTGAAGCAATTGAAAATCTTTTAAAATTTTCAATAAAAAAACATGGTTTTTTAAGATTTGAGTATTTATTTATACATACAACCTTAATAGATATTCAATTCAATATCACTCTTACAAATATTCTTAAAAAATTATATATTAGGGATCCAAAATTTGTAGATTCATTATTTTCACAATTAATCATTGAGATGGTAAAAAAATTTGATTTGGCAAATTATACAAAATTAAGGATGTTATTAAAAGCGGTTCCACAATATGATATCTATTTAAACATATATCATCAATTAAATGAAGCAGGAAAACTAGAAGATTTTGAAGCGGAAACCTTAAGAAAAGAATTAATTGCATTTTTAAGTGAAGTAATGCCTGAACTTTCCTATTTAGATTTAAGCGAGTGGTTATCATTGGAGATAAAAAAAAGAGCAGTAAATCTTGATGAAATATGTTTTAAATATAATATCCATAAGTCAAAAATTACGGATGTTATATCAATACTCTTGAAAAAGAATTTGATAAGTGCCAAAATTACTGAAAATGTTTTAGAATCCATTATACCAAAATCTGATATTAATAATGATCTTTTATTTTTAAAACAATGGAAGTTAATTCGTAAACCTCAAGATTTTAATTCAGTAATAAAATTATTTATACAAATTAAGAATTTATCTTCAGAAATAATAACTGATTTATATATAATTATAGATTATCCTAAAGATATCTTTAAAAAAAAAAAAAAAAAAGAACTAAAAAATCATATCCCTAAAATCTTAGGACCAAACGAGGCATTTCTTTTAAAATGGAATTTTAAAAAACATTATGATAAAGAGGATAATTTAAAATCACGTAAATTAAGTATTATCGCATTATATAAAAAAAAGAACAAACTTCATACAATAAAGAAAGATTTAGATATTTTAGTGATTTAAAAAATTCAAATTTTTTTAAAATTCCTTTTTATCCATCAAACCCATCCATTAGATTAATCCTTCCATTGTCATCTTCCTCGGATTCTTTATTAAGAAATGCAATATAAACCCATTTTATCATTTCTTGAAGTGTATAATGGCCATCCCATGGCATCCCAATAGATTGAATGTTATGTTCGCCTATTCTTGGAAATCTATTTGCTCCTAATAATGATAATTCTTCAGATACTTCTTTAACAAAATTATCTGAACCATAGATTGATACTGTTTGAAGATACTGCTGTAAATGTTCTTTTCTTATAGAATATATTAAATCTTGTATATTTGAAATTCTTGTAACTATAACAAATCGGTCTTGGCACATATCTACTTCAAGCATGGAAGGCAAATCTCGCAAAAAAACAACAGTCCAATCTAATTTATCTTTGGAAGGATAATAAAGGATAGCACGTTTTTTAAAAGCATAATTCATCATAAAATATTCTCTCTTTTTATTCATCTGTATACCATCTGCTTGTGTTAGGTGAGAACGGGGAAGCATTATATTTGCCTCTTTTAATCCTTGAGCTAATAATTTTGCAAAAGCTTTTGTTGATAATTCCGAAATTTCATCCTTAAGTAACTTCATTGAGCGTTGCATTTGAGAAATAATACTATTTGAATTTAAAGTATAAGAAGATTCCGTGATACTATCAGAAAGAACTTCTTCAATTGAAGAAAATATTTTATTATTATCATTCTCTTCTGATGTTCCATTACTAAATTTTTTAAAAAAATCAACTTTTTGGGGTTTTTCCACAATATATATTATTCTTGGGCTTAAACATGCTTTTTGGTTCCAGTATACTAAATCTAAGGCAATTTTCCTCGCGGATTCTCTCATTACTTCAATATTTTTAAATATATCATCTGATATAACACTAAAAGATAGTTTTGGTCCATGATCTATTATTTTTATACCATAACGATATGCTCTTCTTCTTATTTCTTCGATTGATTGAATTCCCCCCCAAGCTAAAACACAATCAACATATCCAGAATTAAACAATTCATCATAAATGTCACCACTACTCCCTTTCCAATAAATTGCAGCAATTTCTTTCGCTATTTTTTTATCAATATCATAAATAGATTCGCAAATTCTTATTAAAAAGTATGGTTCTCCATGGGATAATTTGATTAAATTAACATTTTTAGTTATTAGACCAAAAAAGAGTGTTAATAATCCTAAGTTAAATGCATTACCTGCAAGATTATGAAAAACGAGACCTCGAGGTTGAGCATGAATTCTTGTATTACCTCTTGGAATCCAATCTTCTAAATATTGTTTGCCTCCAATCTCACCAATTAATTGAGCCTCTGCAATCTTTCTTTCGCACATTATTAGGGTTGCCATGAGTTCAATTTCAATTAATTTTTTAGATTGTCCTGTTATCATTGGAAGGATTTCTAATGCTTCTTTACGAAGATCATAATATGGATCCCGCCATAATGCACCTAATTGATCAATAACATCTAAAATATCATCTATATGTCTATCATGAGCTCTTCTCTTTTTTAGAGCAAGGAGTTCAGCTGTTTTTAAAACTTGATTCTTATTAAAAACAGGAAATTCAATCTCTAAAATATCCTCCTGACGTTTAATTTCCTCTTTTGTAGTACTTTCAGAATAAATAGGTTTAAAAATAAATCCAGGAATATTAATTCTTTTTTTCATAACAATAAAATAAAAAAAATAAAATATAATTATTTTTAAAAATAAAAATAAGATAATGTTTTTTAAAGTATAATTCAATTATTCTTATATTTTTATATATTGGTTTCTTCTGTCATTTGAGCCCCACATCCCTTAGCTTCTGCACCTTCTGCTCTACCTAAAACCTCAATAACTTTACCTTTTCTTCCGCAAGGACAATCATCTTCCATAACAACCCGAACAATATCATCTTGTAGAATTGATACACCAGCGAAACTATAAGCAATAGGATTAATTACATTATTAAGACCTTTTTCACCCATTTCCACAGGTTCTAAAGTTTCAACATCCCTTACTACAATATCTTGCCAAGGTAGAAGATGTTTATTATGATATTCACATTCAGCATGAACACAATCTGTCTCAGTAAAACTATATACATCTAAGATTTGTTCTTTTGGGATTCCTAAGATTTTTGTCATATCTTCCCGAAATTTAACGGGTGAAACAGCCTCTCCTGAAAAAGATTTCCATCCCCCTCCAGATACAAATATAGTATCTTTCCCAACATTAAATCCTTGACCTGTTTTTTCATAATATCCTTTTAAAGATCCATACATTAAAGGAACAGCACCTCCAATCCAACCAATCCCCTTTTCTACTGGATTTGAATTAAAGAATCCAAATGCTGTTTCAGCATCAAATTCAAAAATTTTACCTTTTTTCCTTGATTCTTCATCTGCTAATTTTAGAGCATAATATCGTTTTTCCATAGGAAGTTTATTTGCAACATTGAATATGTAACCCATATGGTTTAGAGGTTGAGGGACCTTATCTTTATTCGTTAATCTCTGTCTGGGTTTTGGTTGAAAAAAGAAAGACCAATCATAATGTGTCAAATTACATAATTCTTCTAGAACAAAATCAAACATTATGAAATATCGTTCTAAATGCTTTAAATCTCTTCCAATTAAAGAAGGGTCTCCTGAAGTGCCACTTGACATAGTCCAGACAAGAATATCACTCTCGGGAACACATAATAATTCCTTCGGTCTTCCTGATCTTTTTTTAAAGTTTGCTGTAGTTAAATAAGGTATTTTAGCAATATCATCAATTGATTTCAAGTTGGTAGGATTAAAATTCTTTTGTCGACAAAATTGACGATAGAAACCACATTTTTCAAATTGATGCTTTACCGTTTCTAATATTGCTTTAAAACGTTCATTTTTAACTTTTTCTTGATTGTCTTCACGAAAATTTTGTTTACCCTTAGTTAATAACTCATCTATTATCATTTTTATCAATTAATAAATGTTTGTCCATTTGGTGATAATAATTATTTTAATATTTATCGAATAAGATAAAATTTAATTATAAAGATTATCCTTTATTTAAGTTAAAAAAAAAATTAAATAATACTTTTATTTTCCAATTTCATATAGATGAACTAATCTCCTCCTGCCAAGGTTACATACGTCATATTGTTAAAATACCAATCTACATCTTTGGTTCCATATATTTCACCACCAGAACCAATGATCATTCTAGGAATATCTTTACCAATAATATCATCAATTGTTTTTATAATCTTTGGGAAATTATCACCATACGCGATAAATCGTATTGCACAATCTATTCCTAAAAGAAATTTAGGATTTGAAATATTAGCTAAAGCTTGACTTATCGATCTTTCTGCTGTTTTATGGAGTATATTCATATTACTCTGAAAGATTTCAATTTCGTCAGGAACTCGATCAAATGGAAATCCTGTATTAATAAGACTTTCAAGCTCAGGATTAGTGATTGTCGCTGTTAGATGTATATATTCTTTATCCTTTATCATTTCTTTAGTACCTAATATTAAATAATAATTCAGATAATCTGAAGATCTTAACTCATGTAATGATTCTATATTTATTCCCACAGCTGAACACAAACCTAATAAAGCAGGTTTTCCATCAATCTTTAAAATAAAATTTCCTATATTTTTCGTAGGTTTGCATTTTTTTCCCATAGATTCTGCTCCTGCAGCAAATCCAAAACCAAATTTAGTTGAACTGTTTCCAGATAAAATAGCTCCAACAACCTTGTCTGTCCCAACTTCATCATTATAAAATTCTTCAGAATCGTAATCGCGTATATTAGTTGAAATATTTCCAATTACTGGAAGATTATATCCTTTTGCATAAAGGGCTTCAAGTAATTCTTGAACCGTAGGCATTCCCATTCCTTGTTCTTTCATATCTTCTAGTTGTCTTTTAAAAAATCTGTTTACTAAACCAGATAATAAGGAAACTACTCGACTATTTAATGAATTCTGTTTAGCTAAGATTTCGGGGGGAAATTTCATTCCATCTTGAAACATTATCATAATTCGATTATCTTTAGGTTCTAAAGCACTTGCTTTTTGGTATATTTTTTCTGCAATACTTTTATATTCTATCCTCGATTTATTGTAATTATAAGATGAATCGACAGATATATCACCACCTAATAACATTAAACCTATACTTCTTAGTGCGAAACGATCTTTTACCAATATTCCATTAACAGTACTACCAATTAGTGTTACATCTGGACCAAGTTCATCTCTTACTCCCCTTAGGACTTCTTTATTATTAAAATGTCTTCGAGTAAGTGAATCTATAGCTAATATTGCTAATTTAGGTTTTGAACTCATCCCTCCTAAGGTCTCTTTAGCAACTTTTTTTCCTGCCAAATAACTATCTTTTTCTGTTGTTATTCCTACACTTGCGTCTAACATAAAATATTCAACCTCTCTACTAAAAATATTAATAAAATTAATTTAATTTCTGATTAAACTCCTTATTTTACAAATCTGACAAAAACTTGTTGATTTTTTCTCTCATTTTTCCAAGATCTAGTGATAATTCTTTTAAGAAACCAGTCATTTTTTGAATGGATATCATATCTCCACTCTCCTTTGGTATTAATAATGGTTCAGAATGAACTTCTTCTATGAATATATCCTCAGCTTTGGATACTTCTTCTACAATATCTTCAGACATAAAGGATGGTTCTTCTTCAGTTGGTTTCATAATCCTATCTTTTGTGAGTTTCGGAAATTGTTTAGGTTCATTTCCACTCTCAACAACTTCTATGCTAGCTCCATAAAGTTTCTCTTTTGATTTAATTCTGGTTGCAGATACTCCAGCGAAATATCTGTCTAATATATTTGAGTCAGGACCACTCCATATCCATATTTTTGATCTTTTTTTTCTGTGTTTATCTATTATAATATAAATCTTATTACTCTCGAATGTCGCTTCTTCTACTGGAAGTATTTCTCTACCTTCTACTTCATATAAAATCAGACTTATTTTTATCACCTCTATAATTTTATAATTCGACTTGACCAATTGTCTATTTTGTTTTTAAGTTTATTTATTTCATCTGGTTGTAATGATTCATAATTTTTACTTAAATCTTTAGAACTTCTTGAGAGATCAAAAAGAGCAAGCGAAGTTCCTATATTATTTAATATAGAATCCTTTAGAAGATCGAGAATTTTTGAAATCTTTACGCCAGTAAGTGTTTTTATATCATTTTTTAATTTATCGAATATTTTCTTAAGAACCATATATTTATCTGTGAGTTCTTTACTATTTATAGAATCAATCATGGTTTCAATATTCATTTCCTCTGCTTCTGAAACTTTAGCAATAGAGACTAATGGAGTAGGTTCAGCAGCAACTGGAATAGGTTCAACTACTTCAATAGGTTCAGCAGGCTCAGTAGCAATAGGAGTAGGTTCAACAACTCTAATAGGTTTAGCAGGTTCAGCAACAACAGGAATAGGCTTAACAACCTTAATAGGTTTAGCAGGTTCTGTAGCAACTGGGATTGGTTTGGTAGGCTTAATAGCAATTTGAGCACGTCTAGCCGGTTCTATATCAACAAATTCCTTAACTGGTATTGCTAAAACATCATCACCTAATTCCTTTATTCGTACTTTAACTCTTTTTAAAATATCAATCATAGCTAATTTTAAATAAGAGATATTTGTTTCATATGATGCCATAGCTAATAAAACCAAGTGAGGGGGAATACTGAAAAGAAAAATATATCCTTTATCACCTTCTAACATCAGTTCTGAAAGGTCTCCATGTTTAATCTCATCTGAGAATTGCTGAAAAGTATCTTTCAATACGCATATTTCCCATAAAATCTCTTTACGAATATTAAATGGGATAGTTGATTCTATTAAACTATTATCTTCTGCATTAATAAAAAAACAACCATTAATATCCGTTATAAATTCAATTTCCTGTAATATTTCTAATAAATCTGTTTTTTCTGTCATTTTTAGATCTCACCTGTAAATTCATAATCTTTCATTATCTTTTCAATATCTAAAGCCAAATTAGTTACCCCAAATGCTATTCTTAACATATCTGCTTCTCCATCAATTAAAGTAGTTAAAATAGCATTTTCACCAGCATTTTGGATGATTGCTCTTCCATATTCACTATTCATTAATAATCTTTTAAGATTTCCCTTGTTTAAATGTACACATAAATTCTGAAAAGTTAATTTAACAGCTGCAGATAGTGCTCCAACTAAAATTGGATTAATTGTTCCTTCCCAACTATTAGCTATTGGGACACCCGAAGGAAAAGCAATGACAATTTGACCTTGAACATCACTCTGAGAATTTGTGAATTCCTGAATTAAACTATTTAGATTTTCAATAATTTCTTTTTTAGACAATTTAAATCATATTTTTCATTTATCTTTACACTTTAATTAATAGAATTTATTTTTAAATATTTACAAATGTTATAAAAAAAACAATCTTTTATGTCTAAAATTTTAATTGTATAACATTTGTCTTTAATTTTATAATTTGAAAGCATTGTCAGTATTAAATTTCTTAAATCTAAACTTTAATTCAATGAAAAAAACAGAATTTAACACAATTAATAGATAATAAATCTTAAATTTACTTAAATGATTTAAAATCTAAGATACTATTTTTTAATCATTTATTGAACCATTTAATAATAAAACTATAGAATTCATATATTATTTTTCTCTATTTCTTAAAATTAAACCTTTTATTTTCTAATTTTTATATTATAGTTATAAAATGGAAAACCGTCTAAAAACACTATTGTTCAACTATATGGAGAATGTTAAGGGAATTATAGGTGTTATAATTACAGATAGGATAGATAGCTCTAATATTATGATTAAAATAGGGGAAATGTCTGCCATTGGACTAATCCTAGAATTCCTTGAAAAAAAAACTGATAAAATATATGATAAATATGGAATTGACAAATCCTTTTTAGAAATCTTTATAGTAGAGGATAAAAAATACGTTATTTGCTCATTTGGATATACAATGATTACCACAATTGCAGAAATCTCAACCACAGATATTGAATTAAAAGTATATTCTGTACATCTTGCTGATAAAATTGAATCGATAAAAATGGGAAATCAAGAAATATCTTCTGAAATACCCGGAATATTAAAACTTTTCTCAAAATCTGAGGGTGGAATCATTCCCAAAGGTCATTTCTCCTTAAAGATTGTATTTATAGGAGATAATAAATCAGGAAAATCTTCAATAATAAAGAAATTCGTTGAAGATATATTTTTTGAAGATTTGAAACCAACCATAGGATTTGAGGTTCATAAAAAAGATATAGAAATATCGGAAAATACAAAAATTAACTACCTTATTTGGGATACAGGTGGTTTTATTTGTCAAATCAACCCAACAAAAGAAAAAATCTATAATTTTGCGGATGCTGTTATTATTGTTATTGATATTACTCAAAATAATTATTATAAAAGTATAAAAAGATGGTATGATGAAATAAATGAATCAGTTCTATATGAAATTCCAATTTTGATAATTGGATCTAAAATAGATTTAATAGATAAACCTTTTATCAAAGAAAAAGAATTAAAAAAAAATGCTGAAAAATTTGGTATCCCATATATATTGTCATCTGCAAAAACTGGATATAATATTAGGGAGATTTTCATAGAAATTGCTGATAATATTATCGGTTTATTGGAGGAAAATAAAAAAAACCAAGAAATTCATATCACAAATGAAAAATACAATAATTGTATCTTCAATGTTGAAGAAATTAAAGCCTTAGAAGATCTAGAACATATAATTTTAAACAAATTAAAAACTTCTGTTCTTGTAAGATTCACACATGATATAGATAAATTTAAAAAAAGAGGTTTTCCTCAAATATTTAATATATCTGAAACCTCTTTTGGAATAAAGGTCTCAAATGGACGGGTTACAGGTATTGGATTATTTAATTGTGGACTTACAAAACTTCCAAAATCATTTGAAAAATTAAAATCACTGAAAAAACTTAGTCTTAGATGCAATCCATTATCTGCATTTCCAGATGAGATATCAAAATTGGAAAATCTTGAAGATTTAGATTTAGCTTTAACCAGATTGATGATGATTCCAGCATCTATAGGAAATCTAAAATCATTAAAAACACTTCATATTGAGAATAATATATTAAATACCCTTCCCGAGGATTTTGGGAAATTAAAATTATTAGAAGTATTGTATTTAGATAATAATCCATTAAAAAAACTTCCATATTTTTTCAGTGTTTTAGAGAATCTTAAAGAATTACATATGGAAGCTCCGAAATATTTTTATAAAGCAACGTTAAGTGAACTTCCAGAATATTTTGGTAATTTAAAATCTTTGACAATACTTGATTTTGATTCTCATGAATTAAAAATTCTTCCAGAATCTTTTGGAAACCTTAAATCTTTAAGAAAATTAAATTTATATGGTAATAAAATAAAAATTCTTCCAGAATCTTTTGGAAATCTTCAGAATTTAGAAATTCTAAATTTAGAGAATAATAACCTAAAATACCTACCAGATTCTTTGGGTAATTTAGTTAATTTAAAGAAGGTTAATTTAACTCATAACTTCTTATCTAAAGAGGGATCCAAAAAATTCAAAGCTTTAGCATTTAAAACATCTGGAAAAGAGTATGATAGGTTAATGAATTTATCAGAAATGTGTAAATTGGAAGAAGAAATAAAATATAGAGATGTTAAAAGAACTAGAAGAAGGAATAAAAAAAACATATTCGGTATGTTGGCGTATGCAACTATTATAGCATTAATAGGATTTTTTACCTTCAATTTTTTTATTGATTTCACCTCTAATCCCTCTTTTTTTCCAATAATTTGGCTCATATTTGTGATAGCTCTATTAATAAATCTATTTATCGGTGCTTCAATCATCCCTACAATTTCAAGCTATATCAAAATTACTGTTGTAGTTTTTCAAAAAAAAATATATAAAATCTTTGATATTTTTGTTGTTATTTTATTAATTTGGGCTATACGATCAGTAGTTAAAACAACACTCACTGTGGAACTAATTCCTGCTGTGAATTTTCTGTTTGAATACTCAATACCTGATGAATTACTTAATGTTCTTGTTAATCTTGGATATAATATAGAACTTACTTTTTTGGAAAATATAGACCTCTTTTTTGGCCATTTTTTCTTAAAGATTTTTGGTACGGGTTTGGTATTTTGGTCGTTGTATAGAAATGGGATTGGACATATAAAAAAAACAGCTTTCGATGAAAAAGAAAAAAGGAATATCTGGCAATTTTTAATTTTTGGAATAATTGGTGCTTTTTCACTCGCAATTATGGATTATAGCACATTAAAGGAAACAACTAACATTAGTTATTCAATAGGAGTTTGCATAGGCGCGTGCATATTTATCTATGTAAAACATAATGAAAATTTACGAATATTTATCCAATACATCTTTACGATAGGATCAGGAATAACTATAGTTTGGATTACCTCATTGATCGATATCTTAATGTCATTAATTTGTGGAATTGTATTTATTATTATTTTTATTTTTTTAAGATGGAGAGTTATAAAAAAGCATATTTGAAACTCTTATATATAAAAATAAAAATCTATCCCCTATTTTTTCCTTATCCATTGAATAATTTTTTCCGTATGCTTAAATCTCTACTTTAACTTGATAATTGTTTAAAATATCAATATAAGACATTTTCCTATTTTTCTCAATGAAAACTACTTTGAAATCAAGATATTCAAGTTCAACATCCCTCGGATCTGTTAAATCTTTAAATCGGATTATTCTGAGACCCGGATCTACATTCGTTATTTGATCTGGATTTAAGATTATCATAAATGCTTCAGGATTAAGCCCTTGTTTACCCATTTGAGTTGTTATATCATATCCCCGGGGTATGAAATCTCCTTTCCAAATTTTATACCATCCAACGATATAATGAGGAGGATCATTGTTATACAATTTTTCTTCCCAAGTCATTAATTTAACATAATCTTCATTTTTAAATGAAATATCTTCATTAAGCTTATTTGTACCAACAAAATGTTTAGCTTTACCTATAACAATCAAATTATTTTTTTTGAATCCAGCTAAATTTCCTGTTGATACTCGATATTTTAAACTATTGCGAAGAAGAGATAGATAAGCATTCTCTGAAATAAGCACCTGAACGTTTTTAGAGTTTGGATTATAATTTTCCATTATAGCTCAATTTGAATTTCTTTTTAATTCACATTTAATAATAGCTAGGTATTTCAATATTATATTGTTACGATTATATAAAATATTTACTGATTTCTTGAACTTAATTTCTTTACTAAGTATTCCTTTCTGTAGCAATCTCAATATAATAATATTTATTGATTAATATATAATAGTCTGGTAACAAAGTGAAATCCTATTATAAACAACTAATGATCGATAAAATATTTCAAAAGGATTAAATGATGCAAGCTTAGATGACTTTTGTTATTAAGCTTAAGCATGAGATTATTTTCGTGAATCTAGTATTAGTTACTAAATGTTTTGATCATCTTAGAGATTATTGAATATCTTTTAAATAATACAGAGTTAATAGGATAAAATACCTATTGAAATAGTTATTCTAATCTGTTTAAAGTAATATTTTATTTAATATAATTAGATCCGTTTATTAAACCAATAAGAAAAACACTCTCGTTAGGAAGATTTATATATAGAAGATGATTACTTTTAGTATTAATAGGAAATCTATCCTATAATATCTAAATATAACTAACAAAAGATAAAAAACCCATAATCTTTTCTTGATAATATTTAAATAATTAAGGTATTGGGGCTGGAGATGCTGCTATTATAAGTATCAACTATTAGAGAGCAAATTATAGATGAAGTTTATCAGAAGATTAAGAAAAGTATGAAGAAATAATATGAGGAACTCAAATATTAATAATTTAAAAAAAAGAAAAAATCTTGGAAACAATCATCTGCTTCAAATATTAAATGAAAAGAATTTCTTTGAAAAAATAGGGAAACTAGAAGATATAAAAATAACTTTATTAGATTTAGACTTTTTTGATAAAGTAAATCAATTTAAATGGCAAGAAGAAGAAAAGCAGCTATTTATCAGAGAAATGCTTGCGTTATCACCAGGTGAGAGAAAAATCATCTTAGAAGATATGTTGGGAGAATTGAATTTAAATCAACTTATAAAATAAAATATTTCATAAATATAAAATAAACTAGTAATAAGGGGAAATATGTATTAAATAATGGTTTTTTTAAGAGATTCATCGTGAAATTTAGATTTTGCAAAACTTATGCTAATAATCAAGATTAAGACTATAATTTATAAATGACGAGAATAATATAAATAAAAGTATAAATTAGTATGAAGATTGAACTATCAGTTAATTAATAAATAAAATAATCTATTAATATCATAATCTGATAAAGAATTTTTTTTTTTTAAAAATTGCTTTAATATCGTGAAATTAATTTACCATATTCCATTATTCATCCACGGCTAAAAGGAAATGGCTTTCTAGTGGAATATGGTAAAAATACTTGCTTCTATATAGATTGCTTTTATTTCTGCTAATTTTGCTCCTTCTGTTATTAATACCAATTTATTCATATTGATTTTTTATCTTAAAAATATAATTAAAAAGTAAAAATACAATGATTTTAAGAAGAAGATATTTTATTTTCGTCTTCTTCGAATAAAATAGCTTCGCCCTCTTAATGTTGAAGTAAATCCACCACCACTCACAGATTGAACTTGCTCTATCGAAATAAATGCATTTGGATAATGTATTTCTATAATATTAAGTATTTCTGATAATCTTTTTCGCCTAATAATTAGAATGACTAATTTTACATTTCCATTTTTTCCTTCAGCAGATAATACTGTTGTAATATATCCTGCATTTTTTATCATTGTTAAAAGATATTCGGGATTTTTTTTAAGAATTAGTTGAATACTTACCATTCCAATTGAAATTTTTCGTTCTAAATAAATTCCACAAAAATTACCCGCAGCAAATCCAGACGCATATGCAATATAATAACTTATATATGATAAATTTCTAAATATTTGACCAATTGCAATTAACCATATAAGAACTTCAAAAAATCCCACTATTGGAGCTAAATATATTCTGTCTTTTGAAGTAAAAATAATTCTCAAGGTTTGTAAGGATACATCAATAACTCGAGCAAAAAAAATTAATAATGGAATTACAATTAAAGCAAATATATCAAAATTCATTCTTTAATCCTATATCATTAAATATAATATTTATTATCAGATAATTAACATATTTGATACTTAGGTGTTTCTGATTTTGTATTATTTCTTATGAATATTGAAACTTTCTCTTTTTATAAATACTTATATTTTTAAAAAAAATTGATAGATATTCTCAAGATACTATATTTGATGCAGAAATTAAGTTTCAATTATAAAAAATATAGTTGATTATATTACTATATCAGCATATGATAATATTTAAATATATTAATTTCTTATATTTATTATGAGAGATCAATAAAATTATCTATAAGGTGAAATTAAATGACAAACATAAAAAGTAAAATAAAATTATTTGCTCAAAGTATAAAAAATCTTTTTAATTTTAATAAAAATAAAATTGAAGAATTAATAGAAAATAGCAAAGATTATTTAGATACTCAATTAGACTTAGCAGAGATTTCAATAGATACAGTTGAATCAATAAGAAATTTATCAAATAATGAAGAAGATTCTCTAAAAAATCTTTTAAATATTCTAGCTGATAGTTACGAAGAAATAGAGAAATTCAGAAAAATAAAAGCTGATAAATTAAAATTTAAATTTATAAGTCAATTAGAAGAACTTTTAAAAACTTATAACAGATTAGAAGATGATAAGAATAGTTTAAAAGATGCTCAACACATACTTGAAAAGGCACAGATCAATTATAATAAAGAGAAATCGAAATCTATTGAAAATCAAAAGACTGATAAATTAAGAAAGGTTAAATCAGAATTAGAAGAAGCAAAAAGAATTGTAGCATGTGAAGACTCTAATTTAAGCATATCGAAGAAGGTATTTAAAAAAGAAAAACAAGAAAAATTAAAAAATATTTTAGACAATATTGCTTCAATTGAAGAGGATTATTATCTATCTGCTTTAGATAAAATTTCTATTTTTAAACAAGAAGTTCAGTCAATTAATGCTCAGAACTAATAAATTAACTATGATTTTTTTATTACATATGAGTTCTAATTATTCTAAATTAAAAAAAAAAATAACAAGAGGTAAAAAATATTAAGTTTTGTAAAGAATGTGATGGATTGTTACTACCTAAGAAAAATAATGGAAAAAAAGTACTTAGATGTAGAATTTGTAATTCATTACAAATATTGGATAATAGAACAAAGGAGTCTTATTTAATTAGTAAAATTATTGAACATCCAACGATTAAAGAAACAAAAAGAATTGGTGTTCTTAATGATTAATTTTTATAAATTAATTAAAATTAAGTAATTTAAAATGAGATATGAAAAAATAGACAATTAACCTATAGTAAAGATAATTAAAATAATGAGGTGAAATAAAAATGCAGGATAATGATATAACTGAAGATAGTGCAAAGTTAGAAAATTCAATTCCTATCATAAAAGGAAAAAAAATATTATTTAGAGGAGAAAAGACAAAACATTTTTCTTCACTGACTATGGAAGAAAAAGAAATTTTAAAATCAGAATTACTAGATTTGGTATAATAAATTTAAAAATAAAAAAAAAGTGTGATATATGAGTATATATATGTATGATGAACGTGAAGAAGAGATTAAGAAATACATTGATTTTGATAAAAATAGTAGTGAATTATACAATAACTACTATTTAAATAATCAAAAAATTGTATTAAAAATACCAATTAATAGTTATGGAGAATTTGATGATTATATAGAGATTGATGAATTCAAAATTAAAAATAGTATATTTATAAGTTCAAATTAAATCTTATATAGAAATAAATAACATTATTGTTCAAATAAGATATACCAATAAAAGGAAAATATCCAAATAATTATATTAATTCATTATATCATAATAACTCAAGAAAATCCCTTTGTCTCTAAGTTATGTATAGTTTACTTGAAAAATAAAGATCAAATATTAAATGAAAATTAATTACTTTTTAACTAAATTGTTTTTAATTTTCCTTTGAAATTTTTCTCATGTGAAAAATAATTTTCTATAGCCTTTTTTAAAGGAAGATATGGAATACTCTTCTTTTTGCAAGTATATTTATGAGTATATTGATATCCTGCGATAATTGTACCTTTTGATAATGAGGAATTCTGGATTCATTTTATTTCAATTAGAATCTAATTAATTTACCTTTTTAAATCTAATATTACTGATTTGAATAAATAAATTCTGATATTGCAGAAAAGAGTTGAATTTAAGATTACAAAATATTATTGTTCAAAATGTAATAAATATCATTATCGTGGTATATCTTATAGCAGAATTTTCTTATAATAAAATGTCTTATTAATAATTACATGGAAAATATATTCTTTTTAATGGAAAATCGAATTGAAATTTAGATTTTGCTAAACTCCTTCTAATGAATGATAACAGTCATATCATTAATATATAAGATTATTAATGCATAATATATCGAATCTTAGTAGGAAAATTAAATTTTCAGATAATATTTAAAAAAGAGAACATCAATTGATCCCAATTTTCAATATTTATAAATTGTATATTTTATCAGAAAATTCTCGAATATAATGATAAAAGAATTCAGTTTTACTCAGAAAATAATCTGCATTAACCACTAGTTGCAAAAGTAACTTTTAGAGTAAATAGATATATTATTTTGATTTTCTTTATTATTATTATGAAAAGTATTAATGAAAATTATAATAAAGTTCTAAAAAAGATAAAAGAAGCAATTCAAAATCAATATTCCAAGACCTTTTCTGATGAAGAGATTTTAGAAAAGTGCTTAAAATTTTCAAAAGAACATTTAAATGAATTAATTAACGAAGATCCTGCTGAAAAAGAACAAATTCTGAAAAAATAGAGAGAATTTTAACCAATGCTAAAGAATATCAATTATATGATTTAGATAAATCTGATGATGAATTATTATACGGGATCCCCTAAATACTAATTAAATAATTATAAAACATTATGAAAATCTTATTAGATACAAGGATTTTTATTTGCTCTAGAGGTAAAAAATGATAAATATCATGAGAGAGCAAAAGAATTATCTAAAGAACTCAAGTGGGATGAAAATGAATTTTTTACATCTAGCTTAGTCGTGAATGAAATATATACCTTGATAAATGCCCGGACAAGAGGAAATTCTGAAGCGATTAGAAATTTAGGTCACTTATTTTGGAGTAATGATTGTTTCTTCACTATTATATATTTAAATAAGAAAAACTATAGAGAGATCTCTGAAATAATGTATAAATATACATCTTCAAATAAGATTCTTAGTTTTGTAGATGCCTCATTAATTTTTTTAAAAGAATTTTCAAAATGCAATTCAATTATTTCATTTGATAATCATTTTGATGGAATAATTGATAGAATTTATTAAATTCAAAGAAGATAGATATTATTTCTGGTATTAAATTCCATTAGGTAAAGTTCTCCAAATCAATAATATTTAATTTTATATATCTCATAGCAGAATTTTCTTATAATAAAATGTCTTATTAATAATTACATGGAAAATATATTCTTTTTAATGGAAAATCGGATTGAAACCGAACTATGAGAATAAAATATCTTTTAAATAATGAGAATTAATAATATAAATTCTCAGTAATCATCATAAATTTTAAGAAAAAAAAATCTAAAATTTTTTTTTTTATTCTATTTTTTTAATTTTTTTGCTCTTTTATAAATTGAGATGAATTGATAATTATTTCTTAAACAATTATCCTTAACATATGGAAATTTCTTACAAGCAATTGGTTTTACTTTATGAATTGTACATAGATTTATTCTTAAAAAAGGACATCGACCAATTGGATTCAATTTTATTATATATTCTATACCCAATTCCAAACCATTAATAACTGTATTAAAATCAATTGGAACTATTACAGGATAATATTGTTTATAAAAACCAATAGTTTTTTTATATGAAGATAAAGGAATTTCTTTCTTTCTATAATATCTATGATTATTTTCTATAAATCTAACTAAGAGTTGTTTTTTTTTATTATAAGATTGATAAATAATATTTGCTTTTTTTTTTTCTGAACTAGAACCATAATGTATTTTAACATCTATTTTAATATTGAAAGATTTTGGATTTATCATAATATTATTTAATAAATCATTTCTTTCCATATTTTTCCATTTTTTAATATCAATTTTTTGAATAGGAACAATATAACCTGCTTTACAACATTTACCACATTTAATACATCTAAATTCTTTATTATCTATACTCAAAACGGATATACCTTATTAAATCCTAACTCATTTATTGTCTCCAGAGCAGGATGGAATTTTAAATTAAAGATTCTCCAATAATATAATTCTTCTTTAGAATTAAGAGAAAATGAGGGAGTTATATTTTTTTTCTCTTCAAATTCATCATCAGAAATGATCTTTTCCATATAATTAAATAATTTATCTAGGTATTCTTCTACATTTGGGTGTGTTTTTTTTTTTCTCCAGATATACTCTTCGGATATTTCTGTTTCAAATGCTTTCCTTAAAATCCATTTTTTTGCAATCCCCACTCCTTCTTTTTTAAGGATTTTTAATTCGATAGGGATTTTAAAAGAAAATTCTATAATTCTCTTATCGATTAAAGGTATTTTTATTTTAATTGAAAAGAAATTTGAAATACTATTTACTCCATGCAATTCTTTTATATATTTTCCTTCTAAAAGATTAAACAATTCTTTATTAAATTTTTCATGTGATTTAAAATTAGTAAAATGGTCAATTCCCCCAAATAATATATCTCCACCCCCTTCTATGAGTAAAAGATCAATATTATTTTCCTCTCTTATTTGTTTACAAAGTAAAAACAATGGAATTGCCCTTCTAACTAATGGAACTTCAAAAGATTCTAGTGTATGAATAATGTTGGGAATTATGGATAGAATATCTTCTTCTTCAACTTCTATTTTAGTATGTCTAAGATTATGAGAATTTGCGTATTTTGTAGCATAAAATAAATTTTGTGTTTTTTCTTCTGTACCAATTGTATAAACATGAATATTTTCAACAATATTTTTTACCACATGACAGATTATTGTAGAATCGATTCCTCCAGTTAATAAAACACCTATTCTTTCATTTATATTTATATATTCTTTAACTACTTTTTTTATTAATATGTTTAAGTGTTTAGTAAGTCTCTTTACTAAATTAGAATTTAATTTATAATTTTCTATAAATTGAGGGAATTGATAATATCTGCTTTTATTCCCTGATGAGGAAATATTATATCCTGGAGGTATAGATTTTATTTTTTTCTTTAATGGAAAAAGTACATTCATCTCTGATGAAAAAACCATAACTTCTTTTGTCTCACAGAAATAAAGTGGTTTTGTACCAATCGGATCTACAAATCCAATTAAATCCCGTCCACTAAATAAAACACCATTAAAATTACTTATCAAATCCTTAAGAACATTAAAATCATTATTCATATACTTATTTAATACACCTTTTAGAAATTGATCCTCTTTCCTAAGAGAATGATTATTATTTAGAGATTTTCTATTTATCTCGTTTATATTATAAATATCTCCATCTATAAGTACAATCCTTTCCTGTTCTTTGTCAAAATATAATTTTAATTGATTATGTTTAGATTCTTTTTTATTCTGATAGTAGATTAATTTTAGAGGAAACCTATCTAAGATTTGTACCACTTTATTACCTCTATGATGGAATTTTTCTGAACATATTTATAGCTTTGATTTGATTACCTTACTTAAGGATTCTTTTTCATAATAGATAAAAAAACCTGACATCATTACACCTTAAAAGATGAGTTTATATCATTTTTATAATAATTTATAATAGATATTTTTGTTTTAGAAGATTTTAATCTAATAACTGAATCAGAAAGGGGGATTACTCCTTCTAATAAAAACTTATTTTTAAACCGATTAAATTGATCCAATTCTATAATAGAGAAGATTCCTCTTTTTTTTAATATATGTTGATAAATAAAATGAGCACTTAATTCTCTTTTTTTCTTATTTGGAGCAAAATTTAATGTATTTGAAACAATTATAAGATTAAATTTACCAAATTCCATAACAAAATTGAAAAGAACACGTCCATTATAGATATTTAGAGGTTCTATTTCAACATTCTTATTTAGAAGAGATATATTTTTTACTTTTTTTAATTTCTCTTTTGAAATATCTGTTATTATTATCTTCGCTTTTGAATATTCTTTTAAAATATCATTAAAATCCCAATATGGCTCTATTCCAATTATTAAAATCCTTTTAATTTTTAGCTTTCTTTTCTTTTGATGTACTTTTATTAAATCAATTATTTTTCTGAATACATTTATTTGTTCTTGATTACTAGAATGACAAAAAAGATGATAGAGATTTTCATATTTTTTTTCTGACAGGTCTCTTTCTAATTGATTCGTAAAAAATTGCTCTAAAAGTGTTTTACTTTTTTTAATTCCTATTTCCTTAACCTTATTAAAATTGATTCTATTTTTAACACAAAATCTCTGAAGATTGTTTTTTAGCTCTGAGATATCAATTTCTTGAACATTATTAATTACTTTCTTTATTTCCAAGCTTAATTTACCCTAATTTTTTATTTTAGACTTTAATAATTAATTTTTAACTAAATGGTTTTTAATCTTCTCTTGATACTTTTCTCATGTGAGAAATAATTTTTTATAGCTATTTTAATAGGAATATATGGAATATTCTTCTTTCTGCAAGTATATTTATGAGTATATTGATATCCTGCGATAATTGTACCTTTTAATAATGAAGAATTCTCAAGTATAGCATTTATAGGATCTCCCTTTATTAACTTCATTAAATAAGGTAATATTGCATGTGAAAGTATTCTTGAAGCATCATTAGCTGCTATTGTTGGAATATGATCATTTACATAGTGCCATACATTATTTATTTTATAAATTTTATGTATTTCTGGAGAAGAAATACTTGATTCCACTAAATCTTTATCATTAGCCCCTGCATCTATTAGAATACTATTTTCTTTCATTAAATTTAACATTTCTTTATCTATTAAATGATCCTCTTTAAATGTGGATCTACGAACAGCAGAAAAGAAAAGTATGTCTATATTTGGTAATTCTTTCCTGAGGTCTTCTTTTGTTTGTTTTATATTTTCTTCATCAGACTTTACAACCTTAATTTCATTTTTATATTTTAACCATATATATTTTGGAATGTATTCTAAAACACGCTCCTCAATAGATTCAGGATTTTTATCAAAAATAATTATTTGAATTCCTTGATGAAGAAAAACATTTAAAGCATTTGTACCAATAGTTCCTAGTCCAATAATCATTATAGTTGCAGGTTTAATATTTTCACTAAAAGAACCAGCAATTTTTCTTGTTATTATCCGGTATATTTCTAAGCTTTTAATAGCTGCAAGAGTACCAGTTAATTCACTCATAGGCTTTAGTAATGGATATTCAGGACCTTGCTCTTCAACCCATTCGAATGCGATTGCAATTACTCCAGACTTTCTTAATTTCTCAGCCCCCTCTAAAGATTCATTTCCATCATAATGTAAATAGGAAAAAAGTATTTGTCCTTTAGAAAATCTTTCTAGCTCGATTCCTTGAGGGGTCTTCAATTTAACTACAATATCTGCATTTTTAAAAATAAAATCCTTATCTTTTGGTAAAGCTCCTGCTCTTTTATATTCTTTATCAGGATATCCCGCCATCTTACCGCAGTTTGGTTCAAAAATAACTTCATGTCCTTCTTTAACTATCTTTGTTATATCCTTAGGTATAATTGGTACCCTAAATTCATCTTTCTTAATTTCTTTAAGTAAACCTATTATCAATTATTTCACCTATGTTTAGTAGTAAAATTTTTTTTATAAAATACAAACTGGGCGGGATTAATTCTCATCTTAGTTTGTACTTTTCTTTTAAATATTGGTATTATTCTTCTTAGGATGAATGGATCATCATATTTAGGTTCTTGACTTACTTCAACGATACAAAAAAGACCTTGTTCTTTTAGGATATTTTTATAGATAAATTTGGCGGAGTTATATTTTATTTGTTTGGTTGGAGCATAACGATATACTCCAGACGCAATTATTAAATCAAACTTATCATATAATTTGATAAAATTTGATAATGATTTATTAGAAAATATGTCGAGTATATGAGTAGTATAATTACATTTTTCATTATATTTCAAATGAAAAGAAGTTAATGCTTTTTCTGAAATATCTGTAATAATAAAGATCGCCTTGGGATAAAATTTATTTAATTGTTCATATTCTCCTCCTGTTCCAGCACCTAATATTAGGATTTTATTGAATGGTGATTTCTTATTGTTGTTCATGGTATTAATAAAAGAAACCAATAATCTGTGCCTTTCTAATTTAGAATTATCCCATGGATCCTCAAATAATGTATAAAGGTTTTCACAATCTTGTTTAGATAAATTCCCATCTATCTCATCTGTAAAATATCTTCTCAATAGATCTTTACTCTTGTCTAAGCCAATTATTTTGGCTTGAATATAATCTATATTATTCTTTTTACAAAAATACTTAAAATTTGATCCCATTAAGGATAAATCTGAGTAAAAATAAGAATTAATGTCTTTTTCAGTTAATTTTATAAAAGATGTACTATATTTTTTCTTTTTATGTATATTTAACATTTTTTATTTCAATTTTTAAAAGGATTATTTTAAAACCTAAATTCAAATAACAATACCTCGATCCAAGAAATATTTATGTTATTTTATAAGTTATACTTACTTAATATCAATCAGATTGAAACCCATTGATTTTAAATATATATTCAATAAATATGAATATAATATTGTCAAAATTATATTCAAAATAGCTTAATTACTTATTATATGAATTTAGATTTTTTTTATTTATTTCACATATTATAATATTATCATACAAGTATATTTATATATTATGAATTTATACTATTATAATGAAATAATATTACAAATCAATAAAATCAATCAATTCAATAATTCCGAGAACTATTTAAAAATGACAATAAATGAACTTTTTGTTAGAAAAATATTTGATATAGCGTCAGAACTAAAAATTCCTTTAATTACAGAAAAAGTCTATAATAAAGCAAGCTTTAATTCAAAAAACACAATAATAACTATATTATTTAAATATAATGAGGATGAATCTGTTATTAAAGGATTTTTAGGATTAGCTAATTATTATCATGTAGTTGTTATTCAGGAAAAAGATAAATTCTATATTCCAAATGGATTCATTTTATTTCAATTAGAATCTAATTGATTTACCTTTTTAAATCTAATATTACTGATTTGAATAAATAAATTCAGATATTGCAGAAAAGAGTTGAATTTAAGATTACAAAATATTATTGTTCAAAATGTAATAAATATCATTATCGTGGTAAAATCTATGAGAATCATTTACAGTATGAAGAAAAAAAAATAAAAAAAAAAAAAATTCCAAAAGATAAGATTTTGGATTTTAATATGGATCAATTACGTCCTATAGCTAGAAGGCAAATATCTCGATTGTTTGATAAAATGAAAACTACAAAGCACAATAAATTCTATATTAGAGAAATTAATAGAATTATTCTTTATGAAACAAATTCTTAATTATTTTTTTGGAAATGATATAGTTTAGTGAAAGAGAAAATGATATGATTTTTTGATGGTTTTTATCCTTATATCATATATCTAAGTATATATTTCGTCAAGTATTAATTCCTACTATATCTCTTGTGCTTTTTAATTAAGTTTTTATTGCCAATTCTCTATTCGCTCAGCTAACGCAAAGTTATATAAGAGACGGCATTTTCCCGATAATATCCAGAGAATTGATTCTTGCTCCTCAGATGGAAAAAATCTAATCTTTTGGAATTTTTTTTTTGGGATATAATATTCCTCATTTGTATCTATGATCTTGTTCATTAAATTAATATTTGACTTTTTGATGTTTAAAATTTCAGTCTTAATAGGAATATCTCTAAATGCTCTCTTATTAAAATGTTTCGGAACTATCTTCTCTCCTGAGAATAAATTCCTAATCTTTAGTTTAAATCCTTTCCAAAAAGATCTTAATTTTTCAAAAACCTTTTTTTGATCCCTTCGAGATTTTAAATCCAAAAGGGGTATTAGCTCAATATTATTTGTGATTATTTTTTCAAACTCACATAAATCATCTAATTTACTCAAAAATACTAAATTAATAGAAAATGATTCAGATTTAGAAATTTTTTCTTTACTTATAATTTTTGGATGACCTAAGTTTGGATTAATAAGCAAGATTTGGATTATTTTCTTTTTTGATAACATTTTTAAATAGGTGATTGATAATAAAATTTGAAAGAAAGAATCTTATTTAATTAATTTGAATATTAAAATTATAATATTAATTATTTATTGATAATGTTATTTAATTCATCCAAATAATCAATTATTTGTCGTGTAATAAGGAAATTTTTTTTTACTTTTTCTCTTCCTTTTTTCCCGATTTCAATTGCTAAATCTGGATGTTCTAATAATTCAATTGTTTTATTTTCAAATCCTTTTAGATCTTGGGGATCAAATAAAAATCCATCTTCATCATCTGTAATTTGCATTGGAATTCCCCCGACATTTGATGCTATAACTGGTTTAGATTTCCATAAAGCTTCAGTTACAGTTAATCCAAATCCTTCTTTCAGAGATTTTTGAATTATCACAGAAGATGCTGATTGTAAAGCATTTACTAATATATCATTTTCAACTGTAGTAATTATCACATCTTTATCTGCAAGCATATTTCCTGCTGCTTCTTTTACCTGTTCATATATGAAAACTCCTTCTGGATCATCAGATGCCATACTTCCACATAAAACTAAGCGACAATCAACTTTCTTTTTAACATTTTTGAAGATTTTCAAAACATTGATTGGATCTTTCCATTTGTCGAATCTTGAAACTTGAGTGATTAATGGTTTATCATGAGGAATTTCGAATTTATCAAGAGTATAATTAACTAATTCAGAATCTATTTCTTTATTCTTAGGATCCATGGGATCAATAGCGGGACAAATAATGTGTTGTGGGATTGGCATATCCTCTTTTTTATATTTTTCATTAGAAACAATCATATAATCATATCTAACGATAAAATGTTTTAAAAAATCCCATAATTCTTGATGAGGGGAAGTTAAATCAACATGACATCTCCAAATCCATGGCTGGTTTTTTTTAAAAAACTTAATAATAGGTAATGGTTGGGGATCATGAATTATAACACAATCATGGTCTAAATGAGTTAGTTGTGAGAAATCTTCATTTGTTTCGAGATAAATTTGTTGTTTTATTTCTGAAAAATTAAAATCTTCTCCTTGTAGCCCATTGTGGAACTTTTTAGTAATAGTATAAAAATCTGGATTTCCATTTAATACTCTCCAACCTGTAACTACATTTATATCATTCATTAGTGGGATTAGCGAAAGCAGCATTTCTGCTACTCCACCACCATGAGAAGTAGAATTAATATGTACAATATGTTTTCCATATAATTTTCTGGCTTTCTTATGAATCTCAGCAATTATTCTTGGTCCTACAATATCATAATAATCATCAATAGATCTAACCATCTTAATCTAATTGATTAATTTAATGAAGTGTATTTAAAGTTTTAGAAAACTCTAATTGATATTAAATTTGTATAAATAATTAGAAGAGTGAAAATCATTGTTCTAATAATGCTTAAAAGAAAAGTAATAACCTAAAGTCCCAAAACAAATACTTATAAAATATTGAATATTTATTTCTATTTATGAAATTAAATCTTAAAAATTTGAAGTACTTTACATAATTGGTCTATGTACAATTACTATTTTTATGATTCTTGAATTGATCTTTGGTTTTATTAGTATAGATATCACTTTCTTATTCTTTTTTTGGACAATGAAACTTCTTGCTGGTTTTGGACTAATCTTAACTGTTTCAAATGGTATTTTATGGATTCTAAATCATTTTACTGAAAAATTTAGTAAAAAACATATTCAGATTCTTATTATTTTTCAGGTTATAATTCCAGGAATTTTTATTGGATATGCTATATATAGTATAATTTCAAACTTACCTCCCTCATTACCTCCAACAGATATGCAATATTGGTTTGATCTTTTAATATTTCTCTATGGAATTCTTTCTTTAATGCTATCACTATATATAATTCCATTAATTAGGGAAGAATTTCAGGAAGCTGTAGATAAAGGAATATTTAAGCGTATTAGTAGAGGTGCAAAAAAAATAGGGAGAAAAATGAAGAAAAGATACTTTAGCTGGCGAGGAAACTATGCAAAAGTCCAAATTCAAGATCAAATGACCTTAGGTGAGATCTTAGAGATCTGGAGAACTCGGTTTGCAGTATATTTATTACTCCCAATTGGTATAAGTTCTCTTATTTTTACCCCATAACATTTGTTTGTATTATCTTTTGGTTAAAAATAATTGTGTTTAGCAAAAGTGAACCTAAGACTTATGAGAGAATCATTTTACTTATCTCTATAATATGGATCACAACAATCGCGTGTTTATCTTATAGTTTTAATCTTGTGTTCTTTACATCAATTGAATCATACTTCTGGACCATTCAAGTATTTTATTTAGCAGGGATAATCTTTTCTACAACTATTTTCATTCATCGATTTGTAAAGCTTAATGGAATAACGATAAGAAAAATAAAAGATGAATTATTTGATGACTGAGCGATAAACGTCATTCAAAAATATAAAGGAAAAAAATATTAGTATGAGATTATAACCAAAATGTAGGATTATAATTTGATTACTATATTAATTAAAAACTTCTAAAAATCCAACTAAAATTATGTTAAAAACTTTGATTTATTTAATTTAAAAAACATGGGAAAAAATTTTACTCTTTAGCTTCATTCTTTTCTAGTTCCTTCTTTTCTTTCTCTAATTGTTTAATCTCTCCTAATACAACTTTCTTTTTCTCTTTTTCTTCCTTTTCAATTGCTTTGATTTTTGTTGAAAATTCTGAATCTTTTTGTTTTTTTAGATTAGTTAGATCTTTTGTAAAATTTTTGGTGGATATAGTTAATTCTTTTACTTTTTCAGTCCATTTAATCTTTTCTTGAACAGCTTCTTCAAGATCTCCTTGTTCTGATTGTAATTGATCCTTTATTTTATTAATTCGATCATCATACTTTTCCTCAACTTCATTCTTAGCAGAAGCATGTTTATTTTTAGCTTCTTCTTCAAGACGATTAATCTCATCTTGTTTTGCTATAATCTGACCGTTTATAAGTTCTTTCGACATTTTTTTACCCTTTATTTATCTAAATTTAATATATAATAGTATTATCATTTGTCAGTATTTAGATATTATCACTTAACCTTACAACTATTTATAAAATTCTAATATTGATTATAAAAACTACTAATTTCTATTCTGGTTATCGATATTTTTTTTCAAAAAGACCAGCCCTAACTAAGGTTATCAAGCTGTTCGCATATCTATGAGTTCATAAAATACTTTATTAATAATAATATTATCATTATCTCAGAAGTTTTGAAGGAAGTTATCCCACAATACTTACTACTATAATACAGCTAATTTAACTTTAAGGAAGGACTACTTTATTTCAAACAAGCTTCGATATCCTCGTCTTGCTCGAATAACCACTTAAATATAATTGGAGAAAACTCCAAAGATGTATCATATGTCTATGTATATATATAGATTTATATATTAAAATGAAGTCATAAGTTATGTGATCATGTCTTATACCTACAACTCTATTATTATAAAAGGATAAACAATAAAAAAATAAAATTTTAAAAAATTATTCCATAATTATTTTATAAATTTCTTTTGCAAATAATGGTTGTTCAGTAAGTAATTTTACCGTTTTCAAACTAAATATTCTAAATTTTACTCCGATTTCAAAACCTAAATCCATAATATGAAAATGTGGTTTAAATCCAAAAATGTCATTATAATGTGAACATATTTTTTCTGTTTTATCCACTTTAATACGAAATTGTTGATAAGGATATTGCATCTTAAATGTGAAAGAATGTATCTTTTTATACTGTTCTTTAGATACTTGAGAATACAATTCTCTCAATTCATGTTCATCTTCTTCATTACTATTTTTTAATATATCTATATCTAATCTAGCTTTTCCAATATCTTGAGGTGCTAATATCTTTTTCTTAAAATTTTCATAAGTTTTGATATTATTCAAATTAATGGTATAATTGAGAATTTGCGATTTGATAACTTCTCTATTGGATATTTCTAATAATATAAAATCAAATGTTTGGATTACTATTTTTGTAAGTCTTATATCCTTAATAACTCCTTTTTGACCTTTAATCTTCACAATGTCTCCAATATCAAATGGATCTATTATTAATAATAATATACCGGCCATAAAATTAGCAAAAACCCCACTTGTGGCAAATGCTAAAGCTGTACTTGTTGCACTAGTTATAATTGCTGTGTATTCAGGATTAATCGTAGTAAATGATGGAAAACCTTCAATTAGAAGGTATATTATGATTCCGATTGAAAATAATTTCAACACAAAATTAATTTTATTCTTTTGTCTTGCAAGCAGTCCTTCCAAATGTCCTAATAAAAAGGAGATTCCTCTATTTAGAATAAATATTGTAATCATAATGATGATTATATATATAATAGCTTCTAAATCAGTTCTAAATATCGACATTTTAGTTTGATACCTCCCCTTTAGAATTTGACCTTAATTGCCCTTTTTTATAGGTGTCCCATCCATCATAAATCATTTTGTTATATATTTTATAGGTAATGTCTCGCAAAAAGCTATCAATATTATTTAGTATTTCTTCAGTAGTATTAGAGATTAAATATATAAATACTTTAATTCTACCATAAGTTGTTGTATCTACTCTATAATTAGGACGATATCCTAATAGGGCTTCATATTTATTAAATACAATATTTAAGGAAGCATCAAGTTGTTTAGGAGGGATTTCGCCTAAAAATTCAAGGCTTTTAACATATTTTGTTATTTTCTGTTTCTTAGCAATAACTTTCTCAAGTTTTTTTATATATTTTCTATATTGTTTTTTATTTTTAATATCCTCCGCTTTTTTTTCTTGATCAAGCATGCTATATCTTCGATGCGAAAATTTTAGGAGTGATGATCCATAAACAATATCATTAGGTAATATAATTGATACACCATCAAATTCTCTTATTTTTGTATGATTTAAATTTATTTGATATACTATTCCTTGAATATTATTTGTTTCAATTAAGTCCCCTAATTCAAACTGTTCTGAAGTCAGCATCATTGCTCCAGCAGTTATATTACTGATTATATCTTTAAAAGTAAAAGAAATAGATATTAAAACATAGGAAACTACAGCAATAAAAAAATCAACTGACATAACTAAAACTAGCCAAAAAATAAAAAAACACCATACAATATTGATAATACTTGATATAAAGATTTGTATAATCTTTTTTTTAATTAAAAATCTTAACAAACCAATTATAGGTTTCTGTACTACGTAAATTATTATATTTATGAGAATTAAATTAACTATAAGTTGCTCCCAGCTGGAGAATAAGTAGATCCATAAAGAAATTGTAAGTAGGATTATCATATATATTAAATAATAAACTTTTTTCATAATTTTATTATTATTTGTTTACTTATAAAAATTACAAAAATAATTATTCCTATTTTGTTCCAATTCTGTTTTCTTAAACTAACATACACCAAAAAAGGGTAAGAAAGATGAGTGATATTCAACAAAAATCATCCCATTCCTATAGAAATGGAGTTTCTCTTGTTTTTAATATAAATTAATTTGGTTCGGAAATTTAGCTTTAATGTTAATATCTTTTCTTCATCATATTATTATATTAATATATGCTAATACTTAAATATTCTAAATCATTTTATTATACATAAGAAACCAATAAAGATTTGAAAAAATAATGACAAATATAAAAGAGAAACTAAAATCATTTGCTGAAAGTGTTGTAGATCTTTCTAATCCTGATGAAAATAAGATAGAAGATTTAATAGAGAAAAGTAATAATTTTTTTAATGCTCAATTACACTTAACTGAAGTTTCAATGGAATATGCTAACTCTATCAAAAATTTTTCAAAAAATGAGGATGATCCTATAAGTTCTCTTTTAAATACTCTGGCAAATAATTATGAAAAAATTGAAAAAAGTCGAAAATTAAAAGTAAGTAAGCTAAAATTTAAATATATAAGTCAATTAGAAGATCTTTTAAAAACTTTCAATAGGTTAAAAGATGACATAGATAATTTAAAGAATGCTCAAGATGCACTTGAAAAAGCACAAGTTAACTATAATAAAGAAAAATCAAAATCTATTGAAAATCAACAAGATGATAAATTATTAAATGCTAAACTAGAATTAGATAAAGCAAAAAGAATAGTAGCACATGGAGATTCTAATGTAAGAATAACAAAGAAAGTATTTAAAAAAGAAAAAGAAGAGAAATTTAATAATATTTTAGACAATATTATAACGATTGAAGTAGACTTTTATAATTCTGCATTAGAAAAGATTTCTACCTTAAAGCAAGAGCTTCATTCAATTGAGAATCAATACTAATATTTTTTTTTTCGATTATATTAACTATTCGACTATTTATAATTATTTCATTACTTGAGATATTTTTAAAATAATATATTTGATAAAAAATAACAATGAGGTGTAAAAAATATTAAGTTTTGTAAAGAATGTGATGGATTGTTACTACCTGGGAAAAATAATGGAAAAAAAGTACTTAGATGTAGAATTTGTAATTCATTACAAATATTGGATAATAGAACAAAAGAGTCTTATTTAATTAGTAAAATTATTGAACATCCAACGAATAAAGAAATAAAAAGAATTGGTGTTCTTAATAATTAATTTTTGTAAATCAATTAAAATTAAGTAATTTAAAATGAGTTATGGAAAAATAGACTATTAACTTATAGTAAAGATAATTAAAATAATTTAAATCATAAATTATCTAATTAAAAAAATGAGGTGAAATAAAAATGCAGGATAATGATATAAATGAAGATAGAGCAAAATTAGA
>CAZGJX010000038.1:23119-35257 GCA_964525635.1 uncultured archaeon | reverse complement strand
TTATTGACAAAAAAAAAGAACAAGATGAGCAGAGATCACAAATTAAACCTGATATTGAAGGGACTTCAAAATTAATTGAAAAATCAGTAGGAGAGAAGAGTTTTCTTATTGACAAAAAAAAAGAACAAGATGAGCAGAGATCACAAATTAAACCTGATATCGAAGGGACGTCAAAATTAATTGAAAAATCAGTAGGAGAGAAGAGTTTTCTCATCGAGAAAAAGAGAGAAATGGATGAGGCTCGCATGAATATTAAACCCGATATCGAAGGAATTGGAAAAAAAATAGAACCTGACATTGAAAAGAAAGAGGATCAGAAAAACGAATAAATTGTAATTCTAATTTAATTTTTTATAATTTTCTATGAATATCAATTCTAGATAAGGTATCCAAATCTAAATCATTTAGGAATGCTCTATAATTTAACATCTCTACATCAATTACTCCATTAAAATGTTCTATCTTATTTTTAAAACGAGAATAAAAATCGATTAATATATTTTGAAGTATTTTTCTTTCAGTTAAAAGATTGGTTTTTTTTGAAATACCTATAACCATTAAACGTCCTTTTCTTTCATATAAGATTCTTGAATCTCGAAAATTAATTTCTTGGATCTCCTCTTCAAGTTTATCATTCTCATTTAATTCATTTATAAATAGATTTATAGCATTTAAGAAACTACTAATTAAATCTTCATCATAATTACATATTTTTGATTTTTGAGAGTATTTATTACTTAATAACAATGATCCTGTAATATAATCGACAAAATAGATCACATGAAATCTATTTGTATTTATATTATAATTACCAAGATTATTTGTTTCAAAACCAAAGGAGTTATAATATTCATTTTTTCTATTTCTAAATGGCATGGTTCTATAACTTTTTTCTTCTATTAGATGAAAAACAAAAAATCTATTTCAGATTTATTAAAAAATACGTAGCTTAAATAAAAAATATGAATAATATTATCGTAGTATCGAAATAATATGGATCTATTAAAGGTTATTTTTTTGAAATATGATATGATTTTAAAAAAAAAAGAAAAAAATCTTAAATAAGAAAAAAATAAATTAAAGTTAAATTAATTATTTAATATTAATTAATTTAACAATTGTTCGATGAAATCATATGATTGAAGAAGAAAAAGAAGAAATAAAAAAAAAGAAAATTTCTACAGGGTTAATAATAGATAATAATGAATTAAAGACTAATAATATATTTCCTAATGAAATTAAAGAGGAAGTTTTTGATGCACCATTTTATTTGCTTATTTTTATATCACGAGAAGATGTTTTAAAAATAAATTGTTTTCCCACAAAAACAAAAATAGTAAAAAAAATTCTTATTAAATTAGAAGAATTCTCTCCAAATTTAGTAAATGGGATCTCTGACGTATTAAAGGAATTAGATTTAAGGAAATATGTTTTACATATAACAGGATTATGTTATGAGGTAAAAGATTGTTATTATGAGGCGTTTATCATAGGAGATGATTTAGCCCATGAAGATATAGATGAAGTTAAGCGCAGATTTTTATTAATTGAAAAAGTAATTGATGTAATCTTCGAAGATATACAAATTCTATCCTAATTTTTAATTTTTTTTAAAAAAACAATATCTCCTTTATTTTAAATTTATTAGATATAAAGTATTTAGTTTCAAACCGTTTTAATCGAACTTAAAGATCTCCAAGCTTTCCAAAAAATTAAATACATTATTGCAAAGATTAATAATGTTACTGAGAAAGTATATAGTCCAATAAATATCTCGTTAAATGCAAAAGGGATTCCCGCACCTGCAAATCCAATAACATATCCATAAGCCCAAATTCTATTTTTCAATCCTATAATAATACAAGGTATCGTGGTCGTAAAGATAATAGATAAATACGCCAAAACGGTTGTGTTCCATATTTCACTCCCCATTTTTGGAGTGATTGTCATCAAATACATGTTTATCCATGCGACTGAAAAACCTATAATACTAAATACAAATGTTATTGAATCAATCTTAAATTCTGGTTCTTCTCTATCCTTTCTTAGATCTTTTTCTTCCATATTCTTCACTTTTTTCTTATTTGAGAAATTTTTTAATTATTATGATTATAATTACCTATTTTTTTTATTATTATAATAATGTTTGAATGCGATTTTTAGTGAATCTTATTTATTATATAAAGTTAATAATAAGAATTAATAATAATTATTATTTTTTAATAATAAAGAACCAATAAAAATAATAGGTCAAAAAGCGAAAATTCTAATAAGACTCCAACCACACTCTGGATTTTTTTCTTTTGGTTAGTGTATTATATACACTGGTTATCACAGCATATTACTGGGATAATATTCTTTCCCCTTTTACATTTTTGACCTTATCCTAAGGTTCGATGACTGGAGTCTCCTTTTATACATGATGATAAATATAATTGCATTTAAGCAATCATTTCTTTTTTTTACTCTTAAAAATGGTATTTTAAAATGATAGTATCATGGAAATCATAATATAGAGTTTTGTATATTTGATTTATAATGATAATATATATGTAAAATAAGCTTGAGACTAATATTAAAAAAGTAAATTGTTTAAAAGTAAATTAAATAATATTAACCATCGTATTAGATTTAACAAAAGTCTTTTTAAAAAAGAATTAATTATTTGTTTAAACAATATTTTATCTAAATATATTTTAATAACTTCAAATAAAGATGTGTAATTTACTTTATGATAAAAGAAGAAATTATACGGACAACGACAAGCTTATGTCCTGAATGCCTACAACAAATTCCAGCTGATATTTATATCGATCCAAAGACAAACTGGGTAATGATGAGGAAAAATTGTAAGGATCATGGTGATTTCAAAGATAAAATTTCAATAAATCCAGAAGAATACAAATGGGCCCAAACATTTACGGATGAAATTGGATCAACTAAGAATAACACTACAAAGCCAGATTATGTGTGTTCTGGGATAAAACCAACTAAAAACGGGTGCCCATATGATTGTGGTATATGTGAGAATCATCAATCTGCACCTTGTATATGTTTGATTGATATAACAAATCGTTGTAATCTTGCATGTCCAATATGTTTTGCAAATGCAAGTGCCAAGGGATATGTTGTTGAGCCTTCTTTTGATGACATTATTAGAATTATGGAACATTTTCGATCAATGAGACCTCATCCAGCTCCTATGCTTCAATTTGCGGGAGGAGAGCCTACTATTAGAGAAGATTTGCCTGAACTGATTAGAAGGGGGAAGGAAATGGGTTTTATTGAAGTAATGGTCTCTACTAATGGAGTGAGAATGGGTAAATCTTTAGAATATACTAGAAAATTACATAATGCGGGAGTTGACGCCATATATTTACAATTCGATGCTACTGATGATCCAGAAACCTGGAAGAAAATAAGAGGTGTAAATCTATGGCCTTTAAAGCAAAAAGTAATTGAACATTGTAGAAATGTAGGACAATATGGTGTAATGCTTGTTCCAACTGTTGCTAAAGGTGTAAATGACCATCAAATAGGAAATATTCTAGATTATGCTAAAGATAATGCAGATGTTATTTCAGGAGTTGTTTTTCAACCTGTTTCTCTCTGTGGAAGAATAAGTTTTGAAGAATTAATGAATTTAAGATTTACTACTTCTGATCTGAAAGTTGCAATAAATAAACATACAAATGGCGCCATACACAAGTTCTATCCAATTGCCACTACTGGAAAATTAACTAAATTGCTAGCATGGTTTGATAATAAACCTGAATGGTCTATGCTTAGCCATAAAGATTGTGGTTTTGCAACGATTTGTGTTATAAATGAAAAAGGAGAATGGGATAAAATAGAAGAATATTTCGATGTTGAAGGTTTAATTGGATGGGCAAATAAAGTTTATAATATGGTATATAATAAAGAAATTCCTAAACCGACTGAGTGGATAAAAGGATTTGATCTATCCAAATTTGGCAGTTTTGCTGAGAAGGTTGGTAAGTTTGTTGATAATGTAACAAATATTGGATATCGTCAATCGATGAAAGCTTATTTCTTTGCGGGATTGGCGAAATATATTAAAAATCCTCAAAAAATCTTTACCAGTAAAACTTATCAATCATTTGTTAGATTAGTATTTAATCCAAGTTTAGATTCTGCTGGTAATTTTCTACATGCTCGGAATTTATTAATTAGTGCTATGCATTTCCAAGATGCATATAATTTTGATTTAAACAGAGTAAAGCATTGCCTTGTTCATTATGGAGTGGTAGATCCAGATGATCCTTCTAAGATAAGAGAAGTACCTTTTTGTGCTATGAATACTGTGCATAGAGAAAGTATCGAGAAAAAACTAGCCCTTAAAAATGAAGAGGCCGAAAAACCAGAAGTTATTCAAAGTAAAATTGAATCATTAATAGATTCAATAGAGAAATAAACAATCTATTTATTTTATTATTATTAATTTAACTTGCTTTAGACATTTTTTTAAATTAAATTAATTTTGTTATTTTAGGAAGGTTTACTTATTTAAGAGAATATAATTGTGAGCAATTCTTCGAGTTTTTTTTCCTGCAAGAAGGTGTATATGTTTTATTGTTTTAAGTGATTCAGCAGAATAATTTTCGATTGGGATATGAATAATATGCCTATGTTTTACACCAGCAAGTGAAAAAAAATATTTTCTTGGTGGTTTATTAGCTATATATAAAATATATTTTTCACGGGAATACATTACAGCTGCCTTTAAAAGGCGTTCCGCTTTATTTGATACCTCTTTATATTTAAAGTCCATGAAGGATTCAAAAATTGGGGGTATAAAGAATGGTGGGAAAAAAGATAAAATTCCTCCAATTTCTACATGAGAGATCCCTGGACCAATAAGATATTCACCTGGGTTAGTAGCATAAAACGCAATATCACTTTCTTTATTATGTTCTGCCCACCAAGTCAATTTATATGGATATTGTTCTTCTTCTCCAATATCTTCATCAAAAATCACAATCATTGTATCTATTGAACCTTGTATTTGCTGCTCATTTTTAATATAAATTTTTTTATTAATCCCCCAACTCCTTAATGTCTCTTTTATTGCAATACCATCTTTGATACTTGATTTAAATTCTTCAATCTTTGTTTTTTTTTTTTTTAAGTTTTTCATAGCCCTTTTTCTGATATAATCAAAATAATCCTCTTCTATGATATCCTCAGGAGGATAGGAGCACGTTGATTCTTTGTTTTTTTCCCATTTTTCTTTCCATTCTCCTGGATATTTTTCTTCTGGTCTTTTTTTCAAAGGAAATGGTTTGTTCTTTTTATAATAGGGGAGATATCTTCGTAGTTTTATAAAACACCCACTTGAATCATAACCTCCTTCAAATTTTAATCTCATTGTCTCATACTTTTGACTTTTATCATCAAAAGGATAATAAGATGCTTTTTCCATTACTTTCCATGCATATTCATCGTTAATTACATTTCTTGATGTAAATAATAAATCTAATAAATTTGGTAATAGATTATTATTCGTAACTGTCAAATTTCTTGCATACTGGAATAGAAATTTTAATCTATGGAGATTAATAAATTCTTTATATTCCTTTTCATATTCATCTCTCGCTTTTAATAAAATCTCCTTTATATGTTTATTCTTATCAAATGAAGAAATAAGAAGTGATAATTCTTCTGGAGTCTCAATTTGTTCTAGAAGAGATTTAGAAAACTTTTTTCTAAATTTTAACCATTTATATGTGTGAAATGGTAATTCTCTTAAGAGAAATCGAGCATCTTTACTCTTAATATTATAAATCTTTATGTATTCATAAGGTAATAAACTAATATTAACTGATTGGACCTTTTCTTTTTTTTCTAGATAATATTTGATATCCATCCAATGAGCCATACCAACAATTAACAAAATCCTATTATATACAGGCATCATTTGTAATAATTTCGATGCCATATACATCTCTCTTAATATATCTTTTTCTAAATTGTTAAGTTTTAATTCATGATTCTCTTTTTTTTCTAGAAATTCATTAAAATCAATTTTATCTCTGAATTCTTTTTTTTTTTTAAAATCTTCATCTTTAAAATATTTTGAAATTGTATTATAATAATTATTTAAGCCAATTTGATTTAATGAATAATCATCTGGAAGCTTTATTATAGATTGCATATAATTCTTTACCGAAAAATCTATAAATTCGATTGGAATGTTATGAACTTTTCCTATTCTTACCGCTTCAATTATGGAATCCCCTGGATCAATGGGTATAAATGTCATATTGTCTGGATTTAAAGTATCAGCATAGCCAATTAATGATAAATAGGGTAATCTTTCAATAGCCTCAATAACTCTTTCTTTAATATTATCTGGTAATTCTACTGCAATTACATCTGGATATACTTTAAAAAAAGCTTCCCTAACTAATTTGGCAAATTCAATTCTACAATGAAACGTAGGAATAATATATATATTTTTATAACGAATATAGGGGAGTGTGTCCATCTTTTATTAATTATTATAATTTAATATTTATATAATAGAAATAATATAAAGTTTTAATCTTTAGAATTAATTTACAATTAAATAGCTATTAAATAATTTAACATTTCAATATATAATATCTTTGTTATGAAATTGAATAGAGAAATAAAATGGGGAATTTTAGGATGTGGGAATATAGCTCATAATTTTGCCACAGCACTAAAAACGTGTGAAAACGCTAAGTTGGAGGCCATAGCCTCAAAAACTAAAGGAAAAGCTCAAAAATTTAGTAAAAAATTCCATATAAAAACATATTTTGAAAATTATGAAGATTTAATAAATAAAACCGATGTAGATGTAATATATATTGCAACAACGAATAATTATCATTATGAAAATGCTCTATTGTGTTTAAATAATGGAATTAATGTTCTATGTGAAAAACCTTTTACTCTAAATACCTCTCAAGCAGATAAATTAATTAAGACTTCTATTAAAAAAGAATTATTCTTAATGGAAGCAATGTGGACTCGTTTTTTTCCTTGTATTAGAGAATTACGAAAAATTTTAAGAAATAATATTATAGGTGATATTTTTCATCTAAAAGCTGATTTTGGAATAAATACAAAGGATCATCAAATAGAAAGATTAATAAATCCCAAATTAGGAGGAGGTGCATTACTTGATCTAGGGATTTATACCTTATCATTTGCTAAAATGATTTTTAATTGTACCCCTTTAATAATAAAAGGTAGTGCGCTGTTAGGAAAAACAGGAGTTGATGAATTTTCACAATATTTCTTTCAATATGGAAATAATCAAACTGCATTATGTGCTTCTTCATTTATTTTTGAATTACCCCATTATGCTTTTATATATGGAGATAAAGGATATATAGAAATACCTGATTTCTTTCACCCTTCTGAAATGACAATAAATATTAATAAAACACAAAAAAAAAGAATATATATGCCCTACACATCCAATGGATATAATTATGAAATTATTGAAGTTATGGATTGTTTAAATAATGAAAAAATCGAAAGCAGTATAATGCCATTAAGTGATACTTTAGAAATCATGAAAATAATGGATAATTTACGAGCCCAATGGGGATTAAAATATCCTGGAGAATAATATTAATAAAATTTAATAAACTAAATGTTGAAATAATGAATTTTTAAGATTTAATGTTAATTAAAACAAAAAAGCTTTTTTAAATATCAATTAAATCATCTTTGGCTTCTTTTAAAAACTTCTCATATTCATCTGGGCAATATCTTATTGCATCTTCATCTAGTACAATTTGCATTGCTTCTTTAAATTCTTCTTTATCAAGATCATTTTTATTCTTTTTGTATAAAACTCTTTTTTTCATATAATATCTTAAGATTTTAATCCCATCCCTAACAACATAAGGTTCTTCATAAGTATGTGAATTTTGAAGAAAATCAACACAATATTGTAAAATTTCTTCGGAACTAAATGGGATATTATATTTTAGTATTTTATATTCATCCTTTTTAGTTGGAAAATCTACTTGGATTTTTATCATTCTACTTAAAATATATTCAGGGACTTCATATGTACTGGAATCACTATTCATAGTAACACAGAGACGAAAGTCTGGGTGAGCAAATATTCTTATCCCTGCAATAATACTCTCAACATATCGTCGTTTATCCATTAGAGGTGCCAATGATGCCCAACTTTTTTCACTCATTCGATTACCTTCATCTAGAAGACAAATGCCTCCCTTTATCATAGCCGAAACTAAGGAACTTCCAACATATTTTATAGATTTGTCAGACGAAATAACAGGGCTTATCAATAAATCTTCAGGACGTGTATCCATTGTACATTGAAATATATATACCTCTTTTCCGAGTTTTTTACCCGTCGCATATGCTAATGTTGTCTTACCAATTCCAGGCCTCCCTAAAATACGTGGAGTAAGAGGGAGATCATTCTCTTCCAAGACCAACCATGCGGCTTTTAATTGATTGGTTAAATTTTCATTTCCAACCCATTCCATCTCCACTTCTACCGGATCTGTTAAATATACTTCTACTCCAGATATTTCTATTTTCTCGGTCATTATTAAATCATTAAATATATTGAACTCTAAAAATTTTTTTATTTATTTTAAGAATTCCTTATGATTATTTACTCAATAAATAAAAGAATTATAATTATAGCTTTAATTAAACTTTAAATGAAAAAAAATAAATTCTACAAATGGTTTAGTTTTTTTTTAAAAACAATGGTTTTAAAAAATTAGACAATTTTATAAAAGGGAAGTTATATATTTAATTTACAAGTGTTATGAAGACTGTTGAAACTCTCATTAATAGGGTTATCATTGTAAAGATACAACCGGAAGAAGATATTATTGATTCTATTATCGAGATTGTTAGAAAATATAATATTAAATCAGGTCTAATAAATATCATAGGTGCTTTGAAAAAGACAACAATAGGTTATTTTGATATAAAAAAGAAAGAATATGAGTTTAATACAATTAAAGAAAATGTTGAACTTGTGAGTTGTATGGGTAATATAGCTTTTAAAAATGGAGAACCTATTGTACATCTTCATGCTATAGTTGGAAAAGAAGATTATAGTTTAATCGGAGGTCATTTAGGTCAACCAAGCATAATATCAATTACTGGTGAAGCGTATATTTATGAAACTAATATTAAAATTGAACGTCTTCACAATGAAGAATATAAAGTATCACTTCTGAATATATAAGAATTTAAAAAGATTGAAAATATTGAATTTATAGATGATTGGAGATTATAAGGGTAAGGTCAAGAATAAAGTAGTTACAGCACTTTTACAAACATATCTTGATACCCTTGATTATGATGGAATGAAATCGATATTAAAAGAAGCAGGGATGCTTCATTTGAAAAACCAGAAAGATTTTGATCCTGAAAGTTCAATTGAATATTTTTCTTTTAAGAAAATTTTATCAGCACAAAATTGCTTATTATATCAGTGTAGTGAATTACTATTTGAAATAGGTAGAAAATTTTCATTTTATCTTTTTCCATTTGGGAAGAACTTTGAAGATAGTTTAAAAGAAATAACTAAATTAATAAACACAGATTGGAATATTGAAATTTTAAAAATGACCAATGATGAAGTTAAAATTAGAGTAGAAAATTGTGTCTTTTGTTCAGAAATTGGGATTCCATGCACTTTATTTAAGGGATTTTTAGTTCATAGTCTTGAAAAGACATTAACTTCAGATAAAGAAGTAATTTATCATTCAGATGAGGAAAATCTCCAAAAAGCTGATCATAATAGTTTTTTATTAACATTAAAAATAAAAAAAAAATAAATAAAATAAAATAATATATTAATAACAATCAGAGGATTGTAAAGATATGTCAACAGAAGAAATAAAAGAATACGTATTTAAAATTACTATTTTAGGTGAAGCTGCAGTAGGTAAAACCAGCTTAATTAATCAATATGTAGAAGGGTCATTTGCAGAAGATTATAAACCTACATTAGGTGCTAATATTATTCGCAAAGATGTTAATATTGAAAAAATAAACGCAAGAATACGATTAATAATGTGGGATTTAGCTGGACAAGAGAAATACAATGTTATTCGAAGTATGTATTTTCAAGGATGCGTTGCAGGACTTTTAGTTTATGATATGACACGTCATAATACATTTGATGCAATAGAATCAAAGTGGTATGAGGATTTTAAGAAATATGTTAAAAAAGAAGGAGTATACATGGTAATCGGAAATAAAATTGATTTAGAAAACGAAAGAATTGTACCAACGGAAGAAGGTAAAAAAATGGCAGATAGAATTGGAGCAATTGAATTTATTGAAACATCAGCAAAATATGGAGATTATGTAAATAAAGCATTTGAAAATCTTGTGATTGAAATTTTAAGAAGACAAAACGTTAAAGGAATTTAAATCCCCATACTTCATATTCAAATTTATTAAATTTATTTCAAAGTATAGTCTGATAATTGGAATTTTGCTTTTTCTGCAAAATTATCATTCTCATTTTATATTTATAATCCTTTCAGAATATTAAATAATTATCTTAAATTAGCAATTTTATTAATATTAAATTCCTCCCATTTAATATAACTACAGATAGAAAATCATACTCACCAATTTTGATGATTCAATATTAATATAAAAAAAGCTTAGGAAATTTAAAAATAACATTTGGATTAATAATTATTATGAAAGAATTATCTTATATATTGACTAATAAAACACCCAAATCTAAAATTAGGGAACTCTTTGATTTTGCCTCTGGACGTTCAGATATAATAAGTTTAGGTATTGGTCAACCTGATTTCAAGACTCCTGATCCTGCAATAAATGGAAATATTACAGCTTTAGAAAAAAATATCACACAATATGCACCCACAAGGGGAGTCCCTGAATTATTAAAACTTATAGAACATAAACTTGATAAAAATAACAAAATCCAAGTAAATTGGAAAAATAATATCATAATTACTAATGGTGGAAGTCAAGCTTTAACACTGACCTTCGCCTCATTATTTAATCCAGGAGATGAATTAATTCTATTTTCTCCTAACTTCATATCTTATTTTTATCTTGGATCATTTTTTGGAATTAATATAATAGAAATTGAAAGAAAGGAGGATTTTTCACCTGATTTTACAAAATTAAAATCATTAATAACAGACAAAACCAAAGCCATACTCATTAATTCTCCAAATAATCCCACTGGTTATGTTTTCACTCCACAAGAAATAAATGAATTAATTCAAATTGTTTTGGAATTTGACTTATATTTAATCTCTGATGAAGTCTACGAAAATTATCTCTATGATGGATTTAAACATATTAGTCCTGCTTCCATGGATGATTTATTTGATAGAACGATAACAATAAATGCGATGTCAAAATTATATTCTGCGACTGGATTTAGATTAGGATATGCTGTTGCAAATGAGAATATAATTGATTTAATGGAAAAATATCATCAATATACCGTTGCAGGTACTAATCATGCTGCCCAATATGGTTTTATAGAAGCATTAAAAATGGATAATCAATTTTTCAATAATATTCTCATAAGTTTTCAAGAAAGAAGAGATTATTCTTATAGTAGATTAAAGGAAATAGGATTAAAAGTTATAAAACCAAGAGGTGCTTTTTATATTATGCCTTCTGTGGAAGATCTTAATATGACGGGGCAAGAATTTTCGGAACAAATCATAAAAAAAAAGGGAGTTGCTATTGTACCCGGAGATATATTCGGTTCTTTCTCAAATGATAAGTTAAGAATATCTTATGCTATAGATATGGATAAATTAAAGGAAGCAATGTATAGAATAGAAAACTTCGTAAATACAATATAATCAAAGATAACTTGCTATATAATAACCTACATCTTCAGGTAGAGAATCTGTGAAATCGTGAAGATTGTCAATTAATTGATCTATAGCAGTTGGTTGAACTGCATAAAAGTAGACTGAGGATCCCCCACATACAACATTATTCTTAAGATTCCATTTACCTGCATATATCCAATCGATAGGTATGAAGATTCTAGTATCATCATAATAATTCCAATATACAATTGCTATTGTGCAATTATATTGCCTCGTAAGGGTATCAATTGTATAA
>CAZGJX010000038.1:0-23109 GCA_964525635.1 uncultured archaeon | reverse complement strand
GTGTCAATAATAAGATTGCTGAGTCCATATTACCCAGTCCAAGCACATCTAAAGAGTTCACATCAGAAATATAATTTACTGCTCCAATATCATTTATTGCAATATTTTTTGAATTATAATATTTCTTAACGAAAAGGCCCATTTGATACTGTTGATGATATATATTTATAGAAGATTGATATGTTTTTGAAAGAACTATATATCCACGATAGAGTTGTGGTATGATTAGTAAGAAAAGTGTAAAACCTACACAAAATCCGGTAAAAGATTTTAAAAATTCTCTGCGTAATACTCCAATGTTCAAGAGATCAAAACTTCTTTTAACTTGATAAAAGATATTTAAATCTTTTATTGACATCACTATAATAACAATTCCAATACAAGTTAAATTTGAGTAATAACGCATCCAAAAAAGGTGATCTATAGCCCCATTGAAGATTAAAGCATAATAACATAAAGTAATAAAGATAAAGCTAATACTCAATGTATTTTTTTTGATTATATGTACTCCTTTATTTAGAATAATTGTAAGAAAAAAAATCAATATTGCCGCAATGAGAAGAATCGAAATGTGAGTATATAAAAAAAAATAGCTTTCAAAAAAATCAAGCCATTTTATATAATCTAATGAGGATAAACCTCCTTTTAGTATTATTGAATTAGGTAAGAAAAACCATCTATTAACCGTCGATATTAATCCATATATGACAATTGGGAGGATTGAAAGAATTGTAACAAGAAAGGAATAGAGAAATTCTCTATTCAACAATAGAAGTAGAACTATAATAACCAATATAAAAAAACCTTCAAATCGAACTGAAACTACTAAAGGACTAATTAATAATATTATCTTTTTTGAAAATTTACATCTTGATTGGTTTTCTCTTTTATATTTAATAATAACATAGGCATTATACATAAAAATTAAGAAAATTAGACTTTGTAAAGTGTGTTCTAATCCTAAAAAAGCAATTGTTGGTAAAGGAACAAATAAAATAATGGATAAAAGAGTTGAAAAAATAAAAATTCTTGAAACTTTTTCTTTTTTTAAAATATAATAAACATAGTATAACAACATATTTCCAAAAATTAAATTTAAAAATAATGCAGAGTATTCATTTACTCCAAATAATTAATAACTAAAGGAAAGTATGACTGTATATAGTAGAGAAGATGATGAAGATGTAAAATATTCTTTATTTATCCCCCATACTCCATATTTACTGAAATTTTTAGCTATAGCCATATGAATATAGGCATCATCTAAGGGATAAATAATATGACCAGATTCTAGAATGATTAATCTTGCAAATATAATCATAATCAAGTTGAAAATGAATAGATTTGTATATAAAACGAAATTATCTTTTAAAATCTCCAAATCATTGAATCTCTTTGAAATAGATTTCTTTCTCATGTTATTTTAAATAAAAATCAAAATTAATCTTATTTTTTTAAAGCGTATTTAATTTTTATATTTTTTTAAAGAATTTTCATCAATAATAAAAAATGAAAAAATGTTTTCAAGAATTAATAATAATCAATCGATATTTTTGTTTTTAAATCTAAATTCAACAAATAATTTTTTATGAATATAAAATATATTTTATATATTTAGAAATGTCTAAATATTGGAAATTTCTATAGAAAAGTATTGGTAATAAATATTTTATATTATATATAATAAATATATTAACAATGTCTATTAAACCCATAATTTTAAAAGTATTAACTGCTGGTGAGGGGGGTGTTGGAAAAACTACTCTCCTTCGTCGCTATGTAGATGGAATATTCATGGCTGATACTCGAATGACAATAGGAGTTGAATTTTTTCTTAAGGAGTTAAACATCGAAGGAAAAAAAATAGCGCTTCAATTATGGGATTTTGGGGGACAGGAGAGATTTAGGTTTTTATTAGAATCCTATGCAGCTGGTGCTAAAGGAGCATTAATTATGTTTGATTTAACTCGACCCTTAACATTAGATCGCATCGATCAATGGACTGAAATTTGTAGATCTGATAATAAAACCGCACCAATCATATTTTTGGGAACAAAATCAGATTTGGGGGATGATATTTCCGTAGATGAAGATTATGTATTTGAATTAATTGAGAAATATGATTTTATCGAATATGTAAAGGTTTCATCTAAAACAGGTGAAAATGTTCATAAATCGTTTGAAACCCTGTCTAAAGCAATTTTAATTAAATTAGGTATCATATAACCTCTATGATCTTTTAATTTTACATCTATAAATGCTTTTCTATTATAATTTTTATTTTAAAAATATGATAAAAAATATTAATTAAGTAAAATAATATCTTTTTAACGTTGTAGTAAAACCATCGGTGTTTTAATATTAGAAAAGTAAATGAAAATGATTTTAATTATCGAAATGGTGACTCTGGGGTTAAATATTTAATGCGAGGCCCAAGTATAGATTGGGGAATAATTCTATTAAAACCTGGAGAAAAAATGGCAGACACCCCACATGGCCATAATATGATTGATGAAACATTCTATTTTTTAGAAGGAGATGGTGTAATGATAATAAATGATCACGAATATAATGCTCGAGAAGGAACAGTTTTTTTAATTGAGCCAAAAGAAATGCATAATATAAGAAATGATTCATCAAATCAAATTAAAGTTATTTTTATTAAGGGAGACTATAAACCTGATGATAAAATTATGATATAATATAATTTAACAAAATTAAATCCTAAAAGTGTTATAAATGAAAAAAAAAAATGAACCTCAGTCCGAAAGTATAGGGAGAATAAAATTTCCCAGCAGAAAAAGGGGAGAGATGTTTGCAAGAGTTATAGATATTTATGGTAATGATCGAATGAGAGTATTCTGTGCAGATGGTATTGCTCGAATTGGTCGTATCCGTGGTAAAATCAAAAAAAGAGTCTGGATCAGAAAAGGTGATCTTGTAATTGTTAATCCATGGGAATGGGAAACACAAAGTAAGGATCAACTTGAAAAAGCAGAAATTTCTTGGAGATATACTAAAAGTGAGATATCATGGTTAACGAGGAATAACAAAATACCTGAAATGCTTGATATTAATAATCTTCCCGTTTAATTCTTTATTTTATTTATAAAAGTTTAAGAGATTACTTATCTTAATATAATTTAAATTTTGTAAAATTTAAATAACTCTGATTATACAAGTACGAATCCAACTACAAATAATATTGCCACAAGTAATATATCAAGTGCAATTCTTGTATATTTATCAGAATTTTCTTCTCCTATTTTCTTATCATTTTTGAAATACTTACGGATATCGTTTATCCCTGTATTAATACCTGCTTTTATCCTTGAGAATTGGAAAATGAATATTATAAGGCTTATAATCAATAACGGTGTATAGAGAGTTAATGCGATAAATGAAAAATCTTTTGGATAATTCCAAATTGTATGAGAAGATATTATATTATTAAAAGCATGAGCGAATATCACAGGAAAGAACCATTTTTTTCTTAAAAAAAACAAACTTAATACTATTCCAACAATAAATGTTTGGAAAAACCATAAAATAGGAATCCATGATTGAATTTTAAACATATAACTAAAATGTCCTAAACCAAAATATAAAGATGAAATCATGACAGCTGACATTCTTTGGAAATAATTATTTCCTCTATATGCTAATAATCCTCTCGCAAGCGATTCTTCATAAAAAGCTACAGATAAATGAATGATGATTGTGGATATTAAAAAAATCGAATAATTTGGATTTAATAAATAATTATTAGCTCCTGGATCTCCTAAAGTTAATACGTTATGACTATAGGAAATTGTTTCAGGAATCAAAAAGTAAAAAATAAAATCAAGTGGAATAAAAACAAGAAATAAAAGTAAGATACCATATAATAATTGATATTTACAATTATTTTTATTAATACCGTATAATTTTAAATAACTTATTGCTGGATTTATTTCTTCTCGTTTAAGAAGTACCTTTTCCTTTAACCATGGTAGTATCTGAGAGGAAATAAATAAAAATAAAGGAATTGCAATGAAAATACTTAACGCTCTAGTTAAGAATAATAGCGGACCATAATAATCAGATTGAGAATTAATAAATATTTCCAATAGGTAAAAAGTAGTGAGATTAAACAGAAATATTCCAAAAAATATTATCAATACTTCAATTAAATATTGTTTTCTATCATTGAATATTTTTTCTCCAGCACTCAATTGTGGACTCATTTAAAAAATCCTTTAAGTTTTTACTAATTTAAAAAGTATTAGCATTAAAATTTTTTAAACTTTATTATTTAATCTTGTCATAAAATTCTTTAATTTGATCCGTACTGGGAAAACCATTCCTTGCTCCTAATTCTTGAATACATTTTGTTGCGATAAAATTACCAATCTTCACATTCTTAATAAGATTATCAAAATCAAAGTTGGAATTCTGAAGAAATCCATAAATAAATCCTGCAGAAAAAGCATCTCCTGCTCCTGTTGTATCTATAACATGATTTATTTTTGTTGAAGAGATTAATAGTTTGTTTTTTTTAGTTAATAATAATGCACCATCTTCTCCTAATGTTATAACAATGGCTTTAATATTTAGATTCCAGAATTTCTCATTAATCTCAATATAATTATTATGTTCATAATTAATTTCAGTTATGTTATTTAATGTTTCATACTCTCTTTTAGATAATATTAAAATATCAACTGTTTCTAATAATTCCTTAATATTTAGAAAACCTTGGTCAATGATTAACATACCAGGATTTAAAATAACAGGAATATTATTTTTTTTCCCAATCTTTCCCGCTTCTGAAAAACCTTCAAAATTTTTTAGGCTACTTAAAAATATTACTTTGGAATAAAGAAGTTCTTCTTCTTTTATATCTTCTTTTGTTAAATAATTTGCAGCACCACTATGAGCATATATTCTTCTATCACCTTCAGAATTTAGTGCAATATAAGTTGAACCCGTCTTTAACTCTTTAGAGAATTTAATTAATTTTGTATTTATAGAATTATTTTTAAAATCTTGGATGATTTTTTTTCCATATGTATCTTTATATCCTAGTTTTCCAATAAAAGCAGTCTTTAATCCCAAATTACTACAGGCAGTAGCTGTATTTGCAGCTGCTCCACCACAAATTAATTTAAGTTTTGAAACAAAAACTTCATCATCCTCCAAAGGATGCCTATCAACACTAGCCACAATATCAATTAATGCTGCTCCAATACATATAACGTCAAATTTTTCCATTATTTAATCCCATTAGCTATATACAAAATTCCCAAAAACAGATTTAATTTCTAAAATATTCTTATTTTTTTTAGGGGATTTCTCACAATAACCTATGATCTTAGCATCAATATCAAATTGATTAGCTATTTTAATAATATCCTTTGAGATTGATTCATCACAAAATAGTTCTATACGATGTCCCATATTAAAAACGCCATACATTTCTTCCCATGCTGCTTTAGATGAATTCTGAATTATTTCAAAAATTCTGGGAAGCGTGAAAAGATCATCTTTAATGTATTTTATATTTTTCCCAAAATTGAGGCATTTTGTTTGTCCTCCTCCAGTATTATGTATAATACCATTAATTTTATTTCTATATTTCTTTAGAACTTTAAGTAAAACAGGAACATAAGATCTCGTTGGTGATAACAAAGCTTTACCTATAGTTGTGTTTCTTTCATCAAATATGTCTGTTAATTTATATTTGCCATAAAAAATCATACTTTCTTGAATCTTATGATCATAGCATTCAGGATATTTATGATAATAATCATGTGAAAGAACTCCATGTCTAGCTAATGTAAGCCCATTACTTCCAATTCCACTATTATATTCTTCTTCGTAAGAAGCTTTTCCATAACTAGCTAATCCAATAATAATGTCATTTCCTGATATATTATCAGCATTTATTACATCTTCTTGCTTCATAGTTGTAAATACAGAGGCAAATACGGAAAGAGTTTTAATAATATCTCCCATATCTTCAGTTTCTCCTCCACTAGTTTTGATATTTAAACCGTAAGAGGATAATTTTTTACAATAAGATTCATATTCATCAATAATCTCGTTTAACATATATCCATCAATAAAATATGCATTTCTTGCGATTGTATTTGAAAGCAAAATATTTCCTGTAGAACCAACACACATAATATCGTCTATATTCATATTTATAGCGTCTCTTACAATCCCCCTAAAAGCAGTTATATCTCCAGTTTCTTTATAATACATATAGGCTAAACTAGCTTTGGTCCCTGCTCCATCTTCATGGAAAATTGAGCAATAATCTTCTCGACCTGCTATATCCTTTACAATTTTGCAAAATGCCCCTGGAAATAATCCTTTATCCTTATTTTCAATTGCTTTATGAACATCTTCTTTTTTAGAGGATACACCTAAACTTGAATATAAGTCTGTTTTTTTATTTTTCATACTCTAACATTGTTTAAAATTTATATTTTTTTTTTAAATTATTTAAAAGTATATCTAATTGAGCAACTGCTTTTCCTAAATATTTATGTGGATTAAATAGTTCTTCAATCTCTTGGTTTGAAAATTTTTGATTAATTTCTTTATTTTCCATGATAATATCTTTCATAAAACGATCTTCATCTCTTGCTTTTATAGCAGTTTGACGTAAAATCTCATGTGCTTCTTGTCGACCTATACCTCTATTGACTAATTCTACCATAATTTTTTCTGCTAAACATGCTCCTTTTGTTAAATTTAGATTTTTTTCAATATTCACTTTGTTTAATTGTATCCCTTGAAAGTGTTGAATTAATTGGGAAATCATAAAATCAAGAAAAATGAAGTTTTCTGCGAAAATTACCCTTTCAGAAGCAGAATTTGTCAAATCTCTTTCATCTTCTAACACAACATTATCCAATGCTACAATAATATTAGATTTTAAAATTCTCGCTAGACTACATATTCTCTCAGATTTATGGGGATTTCTTTTATGAGGCATAGTTGAGCTTCCTACTTGTTTCTTTTTGAAGGGTTCAAATGCCTCTGCAATTTCATTTCTTTGAAGTATTCGATTCTCACGAGCTATTTTAGCTAAAGTTTGTCCTATTAAAGAGGTTAAAAATATCACTTCCGCATGTCGATCTCTCTGAACAATTTGATTAGCTATCTGTACAGGATTAAGGTTTAATTCTTTCATAACCTCATTCTGAATATCTATTCCTTTTTCACCAAAACTTGCCATTGTCCCAACTGCTCCTGACATTTTACCATAGGATATACGCTCCTTTATCTGATTTAGTCTTTCAATATGACGGTCAACTTCATAAGCCCATACTCCAAATCTCATTCCATATGTAGTAGGTATTGCATGTTGTCCGTGTGTTCGACCAATACAGACAAGATCCTTATTTTTTTCTATAAGATAAAATAATTCTTTTAATAAAGCCTTTAATTTGGTTTCTAAAAGAATTAAACCCTCTTTTAACTGCATTGCTATAGCAGTGTCTTCAATATCATAACTTGTTGCACCAAGATGTATAAATTTCCCTGCATCTCCATCGCATTGCTCTGCTAAAGCCTTTACCATGGCCATAAGATCATGATGTATCTCTTTATCAATTTCCTTTACTCTTTCTAATTTAACATACTTCAAATTTGCTTTTTTATTTATTTCTTCAGCTTCCTTTGATGGAATATTCTCTAATTTTGCATGAACAAGTGCTAATATGCCTTCTATCCTTAACCAATTTTCCAATTTCTTCTCTTCTGTAAATATCTCTGCCATTGACGTACGATATCTTGTTTCAATAGGATGAATAAATTTATGATTCATTTCTCATCATTCTATATCTTTTTTTTTACAATATTTAATTTAGACTATTTATAATAATTCTAAACTTATTCTTCTCTAAGATTTAATAATGATACTTTTAAAAATATATTTATTTATTAGTTAAGAAACAAACTGATTTAATTAAAGACTAATAATAAATATATTTCTATAAATGAGTGTTAAATCAGAAATTCATCAATCTATTTTTATTTATAATTTCTTGATCGTTTTTATTTTAAGAAATGGGTTATTCAGGTAATTATTACTTTTTTAGATGTGTTTATTGTGGTGAATGGTTTTATAGCCCAAGAAGAATAAAGAAAAAAAAATGTTGGAGATGTAATCGAACTTTTGATTTTAACAAATCTTCAAAATTCTTAAAAAAATGTTCATTAAACACAGCGATAGTTATAATAAAAGAACTTAAAAAAAAAACTGTAAAGGAAGATATACTAAATTACTTGAATCGAAAGCATAATTCTTGAAATCCTATATTTTTTCTTAAACCCAAAGTTATTTAAATTAGTTTTCTAAGAATTCTTTAAAGAAAAGAATTAATTTTTCTTGTCTGTAAAATGATTTAAGAGAATTTATATGGAATTAATAGAAGAATTAAAAATATTTGATGAGAAATTAATAAAAAAACTAAATAATCTTTCAAATAATAAGATAGAATATTGGGATATTAGAGCTGGGACTAGTATAGGTACTTCAATTGAATTTACAGATAAAAAAAGTAAAGAAATCTCTTCCTATGAGACAAATAAATGTAGTATCAGAACTTTTTTAAATGGTGGGTGGGGATTTGTCGTTATAGAGGATTTATCAAGACATTCTCTTGAAAAAAACTTTCAAAAGGCTGTTAAATTAGCTCAATTATCAGAATCTTTATGTAAATATAAATTTAAAATAAAAGAAACTGAAATCATTAATAGAGATTTTAAATTAAAGAGTAAAAAACAATTAGAAAATATAGACATAACCGAAAAAATAAATCTTGTTAAAGAACATGAGAAAATTGCCAATAATTTTAGTTCAAGCATAAAAAATACCCAAACCTTATATTTTGATGGGATAGGGAGTAATATTTTTATTAATTCTTTTGGATCCCAAATATCTCAAAAATTATCTCTACTAAGATTATTTAGTTCTGTTTATGCTCAAAAAAATGGTATCATCCAAAGAGGTGTCAATTCGATAGGAGGTCTTGGAGGATTTGAGATTACAGAAACAGAAAAAGCAAAGGAAATAAGTTCTTTATCTGCTAAAGAAGCAGTTAATTTATTAGATGCGCAATCTCCTGTTGGGGGAACCTTTACATTAATAATGGATCCAAAACTAACAGGGACTTTTATTCACGAGGCATTTGGACATGCGTGTGAAGCAGATTTAGTATTAAATAAAGAAAGTATTTTAGAAGATAAAATTGAAGAAAAAGTTGCTATTGAAGATGTTTCAATAATAGATGATCCAAGACTCGGTCAAGGAGAGAAAATTAATTTACCTTATGAACTATATGGTAGTTATTTAATAGATGATGAGGGTGTATCTTCTCAAAAGACAACGATTATAGATAAGGGTATCTTTAAGAATTATCTTCATAGTATAGAAACCGCATCAAGGATGAATGTTCAGCCAAACGGTCATGGGAGAGCCGCTTCAAACATAACCAAACCACAAGTTCGCATGGGAATCACTATTTTAGAACCAAAAGACTGGACTATAGAAGAAATGATTGAAGACACTAAAGAAGGTATTTTATGCGAAGATTTTCAATATGGATACACTGATCCAACAACAGGAAATTTTCAATTTAAAGCTAGATTATCTTATAAGATCGAAAATGGAGAAAAAAAAGAATTAATGAGAGATGTTTCTCTCTCAGGAATGACTTTAGAAGTTCTTAATAATATTGATGCGATTGGTAATGAAATCAGTTTTTCGGATGGAAATTGTGGAAAAGGAGGTCAAAGTGTTAGAGTTTGTGATGGTGGACCATATATTCGTGTGAAAAATATAATTGTTGGAGGATTAAACTGAGCAGATATTTTTTATAATATTGATTATTTAAATTCTATTCTTTTTATATTCAAATGCCTTAAATATCGCATTTTCTATAGCATTATGACTAACATCATAACCATATAAAATACAAAGATCCTTCAAATAATTCTCATATTTTAAATTCCAGTGTGTTTTTCCATCTGGATAGGAGATATTTAGTTTATCTTTTATAAATTTCCATTTTTCATAGTTTTTTAAAGCAATTAATTGTAATCCTAATATATTAGCTCTATACTTCCACTTCTGTGGATTAATAATTTCAATAAAACGATTAACTGCTTTTTTGGAGGAAATTAATATATTATAATCTATTTTTTTTTTCCCAGATTTTTTAGATATTCCTCTTAAGGAATTAATTATATTTCCTGTTTTAACATTTATCATCCCACATATTTCTTTAAAATCAGAAATAAGTTGATAAGAAGCACTTGAGAATTTAATATTTATCCCTTTACTCTTTTTATGAATATGTATGCTACCATCTGTATCAATAAGCCCCTTTAAACAAGATATAGCAAATAAATCATTATCTTTTATCCATTTTGGCACACCTATTTGGTTTTTAACTTTATCTCCGGGAATTAGTCCTTTTGAAATTAAAAAATCAGGAATACAATTACCCCATATACTTAAAACTTTAGTACCACTCACTGCTTGAATTGCAGGATCTCTTTTAAGGATTAATTTCATTATCTGTGATACATATTTTACATATTTTGGATCATGTTTAAAATCTAAAATAATTCTTACTCCATAATGTTTATCTTCAGCTAAAAGATTTCCATCTCCAAGACAAATTCCAATAAATTCAGCTAGAATTGCATCATTATCTCTTTCTATTTTCTGATATTGCCCAATAAAAACTTTATGTAAAATTTTTTTTCCTAATAAGAACTCTAGTTTATTTAAAATATCTCTATTAATAAAAGATTTCTTTTTTTTTTCGGGGTAAAGTAAACGTCCAAATTTTATTCCTAATAATTCTGTTAATTTATAGCGAGAGGAAAATTTGATGTTACTTTTACCATTTATCTTACTTTTATTGAATAATTTTTCTAGTCTATCAAGAAATGTTGTATCTTTTAATTCTTTATTATTAATTTTTTCTTGAATTCTTTTATATGGAATACCTATATTCTTTAACTCCGAATATATATTATGAATTTCTGATGGATTTATCCAAATTCTTTCTTTTTTTGATAGTTCCATAAGATTTACATATTTACCTGTAATTCTTAAACACTTTAATTCAATATAATTTTAATGATAATTTTGGATTTATTTTCAATTTTTTTATCTATAAAGATAATGAGTGATGATTATGAGGTCTTTTTTTCTATAAATAAGGGAAATAATCTATCTTATTTTTAATTATAGATATATTCCCAACCAGTAAAACACTATATATCACTTATTAATTCATTACATAATTTGAATAATATTTATTATTTCTTATTTTATTTAAAATTTCTAATAAGAATAAATACATAGGGAATGATAGATTTTTGATTTTTATATTAGATCTAGTTGGTGATCTTTAAATAATATCTAATTTTATGTATATTCGTGTGAAGAATATAACTGTAGGTGGATTGAGATAGAGTGTTATGATTATTTAAATCCAATTTTATAAAAAAAACCGAAGTATAAAATATTATATTAAGTGAAAATAGAAAAAAAAAAATAAAGTACTACATAAGAGTTAAATTCTGATGAGTGAGGAAATAGATATATTTGAGTTAGTTAAAAATATAACAAATATTATAAAAGTAAGGGAAACAAATGTAAAATGTTCGGAAGTGTATCTGAGTAAAGATAAATATATTAATATAGAAATCGAAGAAAATTCAATCAAAAATAGTACATTGGGGACTGAAATGGGAGTCTCTGTAAGAGTAATAGATAATAGAGGTTCTTTAGGTTTTTCTTTTACCAATAAATTTGAAAAAAAAACTATTGATAAGATTGTAAACACGGCTATAAAAATGATGAAAGTTGGTACATCTGATCCTGATTTTAAAGACCTTCCAAAAAAACCTAAAAATTATCCTTCAATCAGAGGATTATATGATAAAAATATTGAACAAATTGAAGTTGAGGATTCTTCTCAATATGTAGAAGATTTGATTAAAGTTTGTGAAGAAGATGAGCTAGCTATTTCTCAATCAGCAAATTTCAAATCTAACTATTCTGAGATATATATCATAAATTCAAATGGTTTAGAGGTTTCAAGTAAAAATACAATATGTTCAATATCATCAAATATAATAGTTAAAGATAAAATAACCAAGAAAACATCATTTGGATTTGATTGGCAATCTGTAAGAAATATCAAAGATTTAAATGCTCAAAAAATTGCCATAAATGCTTTGAAAAATGCAAAACGACATTTAAACAGAAAAGGTGTTAATAATATGAAGATTCCTTTGGTCTTAACGCCTACAGGTACAATTAATCTAATTTTACAACCCTTAATTTCTGCAATTAATGCTGAAGCCTTCCAATATAAGAGAAGTTTTCTTGTTGAGAAAAAAGGAAATCAAATTGGGTCAGAACTACTTAATATCGAAGATAATGCTTTAATTGAAGGAGGTACTGGTTCTTCTATATTTGATGATGAGGGAACACCATGTAAAAATAAAAAGATCATTGAAAAGGGTAAATTTCTTGAACAAGGTTTGCTCCATAATAGTTATACCGCAGCTAAAGAAGGAATTGAAAGCACAGGAAATGCTATGCGATCATCATATAGTTCATTACCCTCAATAGATGCAACAAATTTTAATCTAAAACCAGGAACAATTTCTAAGGAAGAATTAATTAATGATATAAAACAAGGAATTCTTTTTGAGTATTCGGGAGATTCAGCAAATATCTCTACAGGCGATTTTTCAGGATTAATATTGCAAGGTAATTTAATTGAAAATGGTGAAATTAAGCATTCGTTAAATAAAACTATGTTTGGAATTAATCTAATGGATTTATTTCAAAATATTAGTCAAATTTCAAAGGAATATAAAATATATGGTCCATATCAAGCACCATATGTAAAAATTGATAATGTTCAAATAATAGGAAATGCGAACTAATTTGTGACGTTTATTCGAAGCCATAAGATATCTAGGAATTTATATCCTATTGGTTTGATTTCATAAAGTTCAGCTATTAAAATCCTCTCACCAATCGCATAAAAGGATATATTTAATTGTGGAGAAATCCATTCAGCATTATTATATATAGTGGTATTTGGGGTTGTAAAAGTCCAATTTGCATTATAGGAACCTGTTTCATTTAGAATAGTAGAAGAATTTCCCTTTAAGATTTTTACTCTAAAAGATAAATCCCTTTCTAAATAATTACCAACACCAACATAAAAATAGATTGGCTCCCCTCTTGTTGCATTTGTCGGATAATTTTCCATTTTCTGATCTTCATTAAGAATAGTAAAAGTTTGATATGGAGGCTCTGGCTGAATCACTAAATAAATAATAAATCCAGAAACTATTAGAATTCCTGTAATTAAGCAGAATGTTACTAATTTGTTAAAATAAGCATAGCTTTTTTTAATATCTTGTTTTGTTTGATTCATATTCTTCTATCTTCTCTTGTTCTTTAAACCATTCAATTGTTTTTCTTAAACTCTCTTTAAGTGATGTTTTTGGTTCCCAATTTAAAATTTTTTTTGCTTTTGATAAATCAGGGCATCTTCTTTTTGGATCATCAATTGGTAATTGTCTAAAAACGATCTTAGAATTCGAATTAGTTAAATCAATTATAGTCTGAGCTAATTCCAATATTGAATATTCCTTGTCATTTCCAATATTTATTACTTCTCCTAAAGCATTATCATTATGAACCATTTTTAAAATACCTTCGATTTCATCTGCTACATAGATGAAGGAGCGAGTTTGAGATCCATCTCCAAACACTTTTATATCTAAATCATTAATAGCTTGATGGATAAAATTTGGCACCACCCTTCCAAATTCGGGACCATATCTTATTCTCGGTCCAGACGTATTAAAAATTCTAACTATTTTAGTTCTCATTTTATGTTGAAGCTCATAAGCTTTAATAAAAGCTTCACCTGCTCTTTTTGATTCATCATAACAACTTCTTGGACCAACCGGATTTACATGTCCAAAATAGGTCTCAGGAGTAGGGATCATATCATCTGGGGGATTACCATATACTTCTGAAGTACTTGCATAAAAATAAAGAGCATTATGCGCTTTTGCTATACCTAATGCATTCATTGTACCTAAAGTATTACTTTTTAAAATTGAAATTGGATGATCTTTAAATTCAAAAGGAGATGCTCTGCTTGCCATATGCATTATAATATCTATTTTTCTAATATCACTTATACAAATTCCATGTGGATGATAACTTAGTCCAAAAAATATTGGTTGAGATATATCATGATTAATAAAGCGAAAATTAGCATTATCTATTAGATTTAAAATATTTTTAGGAGAACTAGATGAATAATTATCTAGACAAATACAATTTGCACCTTGTGATACTAGAACGTCACATACCCATGAACCAAGAAATCCTGCTCCACCAGTAACTAGTATCGTTTTATTATTAAATGATATTCCCTCCTTTTCTAATCTATTAACAATTTCACTTATATCGTCATTTATATTAAAAGTCATCTTATCTCTAACATCTTTTTAAATGATTTATTATACTCAAAAAAAATAATTATCTCTCTGATTTATCTTTTTTGAAATATGTGATCAAAAAATAGAATTGGATAAAATATAGTCAAAAAAATACTTTTTATCAAAAGAAAGTAATGAATTTAGTAATAATAAGAGTTATCCTCTAATACTCATTATATTTATAAGATCTTTTAAAGATTAGATTTTATATTGTAAACTGATTAGTTGGAATAAATTTTATTTATTAGGCTATTTCAGCTAAAAATGAATAATCTTATAGAAAATTTAATAAAATAAAATTATTGTGTCTTTCTACCACAATATTGACAAAATTTTTGCTCCACAGGATATAAATTTCCACAATTGGGGCAGTTTTGTAGACTATTTCTTAATATTTCACGACTAAGAATCTCAAATGCTTTTTCTACATTCTCCCCCGTTTTAGCTGATGTTCTAATCAATTCACTTTGGAACTTATATTTTTTAAAAAAATCGTTTACAGATTCTTTACTAACCTCTCTCAACTCATCTAAATCAAATTTAGTTTCAATTAATATCTTTGTTTTTGGACTATTTGGTACAGAGGAAATGATTTTCATCCAATCATCCAAGTCAGAAAGAGATTCCTTATTTGTGACATCATACAACATCAATGCTCCTGACGCTCCAGAAACATAACTGGGTAAGAGTATGCGAAACTTTTTCTCACCTGCAAAATCCCATATGTTTAGCAAAATATCTTTATCATCAACAGATACTTTTTTTGTTTCAAAATCGACTCCAATAGTTGAGAGTAAATCCGCGTGGAATTTTCCTGTCGCATAACGACGGATTAAACTTGTCTTTCCAGCATCTTTTGCACCAGCAACAACAACTTTAAATTTCAAAAGTTTTCTTGTACTTTTTGTCATAATATGTTAAATGTAATATTATTCATTTTTTAAATTATATATATAATTAAGTTTATTGGTTAAAAATCTTTTTTTTGCATTTTTTTTTCAGAAGAAATGATATAAAAATTATATATCTTTATATTTAAACCGACTTATTTTATAAATTTCTTGAGCAATTTTTTTTCCTATATTCTCAACTTTCATTAACTCACCTATATCAGCATTGAATATTTTCTGAATTGTTTTCATTTCATTAAGAAGACTTTTTGCTCTTAAAGCATTAATTCCAGGAACGCCAGAAATTATAAACTCTAATAAATAAGAAATATCATTTGGTGCTTTTTCAAATCTTAATTTTTCAGTTGTTTTGTTATTCATTTGTTCTTTTTTAGCCAAATGATATAAAAAATAAGTGGTTTCATTGATATCTTTGGTTCTGTAAATAGTTATACCCAATTTTAAAATAATTGAGGAAATTGCACCATATAAAGCATTTTCATTGATATTTGTATTTAGGAAAGGATCTCCTTCTAAAATTAAAATCGCCCTCTGAAAATTCTTTTTGAGATTTATTAATTCTTTAAATAATCTTCCGTCCTTAATGGAATCATTAAAATCTTTAGCACTTTTTCTTTCTATTCCTACTCTGTTTGAAATTATATAATCAGCTACTTCAAGGTTTTCTAATTTTATGTTAATACCCATTAATGATTGTTTTCTAACAACTGGAGAAGCAGTTTCTCTATTGTCGCAAATAATTGTATAATTTTCAGCATCTTTAATTTTTTCGATCTTTTCTTCTGAGTATTCTTCTATAGGTTTTATCACATTATTATTATCATTCAAAAATTCTTTTTTTTCCCTTGATTTATTAGGAGTGTCTGATATAAAACTCAATAGATTTTTTTGTTCATTTTGATTTATGGAGTCTTCAGATTTTTTAATTCTTCGCAAACTTTCCTTCATGTTTTTTTCTTTTGATTTTTCAGCCCAATAATATCCTTCATCTCTAGTTCCTTCTGCCATAAGTATATATACTTTTCCCTCTTTTTTTCTTCCGGTTCGACCTCTTCTCTGTATAGAACGAATTGCACTTGGAACAACATCATAAAAAATAACTAAATCACATTCCGCAATATCTAAACCTTCTTCTGCTACACTAGTACCTATAAGAGTATTATAAATACCTTCTCTAAATTGATCAAGTATATTGATTTGTTGTTTCTGTGTTAATCCTTTATCTGAACCTCTATTTGCTTGACCAATAAATTTATGTGCTCTAACAACTTCATCATTTTCAAAAATATTAATCATATTGTTTACGGAGTCTCTAAAGTGGCAGAATACCAAGATCCTAGATTCCGCATTTTCTATAATTTGTTTATGAAGTATTATTTTTAATTTTTCTATTTTTGGATGAATTATTCCTTGAGAGTGAACTTGGTTTGTTAAATTAATGACTTTTTTCATATCAATATCTTGGAATAATTCTTTTAATGATTTATTTGCTGTATTTCTCTTTAATTTTTCAAGATTTTTATTAAAATATTCCTTTAGTGCATTAATTCCTTGTGTTTCTATCAATTCTATCATATGAGAAATCCTAATTGCATTTGCTTGTAGTTTCTTTAGACTGAATAATTGAAATTTTTCATTTTCATTGTAAGCAGATGAGATTCTTCGATTAATTTCCTTATCAATATTTAATAGATCTTTTCGTGTGGTTTTATTTATATCATAAGAGTTAATTAAATCATTTTTTTTAAGATGTTTGTAAATATCTTTAAGTTTTTCAGATAAAATATTTAAGATTCCCAAAAATTCATTCGGTAATTTAATCTTTATCCAATCTTGATCAACCTTATGAATATATGGTTCTACATCTGGATCTTTTTCTGTACGAATTTCAATATGGTCTATATATAAGTTGTTTTTAATTTCTTTAATCTTTTCTTCTGTAGATCCAGGACTCGCTGTTAAACCCAGCACTTGAGGATTTATAGAACTATTCAAATATTTTTCTGCTATAAAACAGTAAGCATAATCGCCTATAGCACGATGGCATTCATCAAATATTATTAAAGATACATCTCCTAAAGAATAATGGTTCGAAATTATATCATTTTGCAACACTTGGGGAGTCATAAAAGCTACTCTTATATCCTTCCATAGTTCTTTACGTTGATCTGGAGAAATGGTTCCAGTTATTGATTGTAAATAATCAGGTTTGATTGTCATAAGGTTTAGAAAAGAATTATAATGTTGATTTACTAAAGGTTTAGTGGGAGCAAGAAATATTACTTTAGAGTTTTGAAGCTTTTCTAATTTATGAACAGCAATCATTAATGCTATTATAGTCTTACCAAGACCCGTAGGAATTACCACTAATGAATTTTGATCTAAACAGTTAATGAATATATTTTCTTGATATAATCTCCTAACAATCATATCCTTTTGAATTAAAGGATGAGATAGATATTCTTTTTTATATAGGACCATACTAACCAAAAGGTTGAAATCTTTCCATTTAGAGCTTTAGTTATAATAGAATTTTTAGACTATTTAAAATAATAGAGTCCTAAGGATAACTTAAATTAAATTAATATCTTTTTAATAAATTAAATGTAAAATCTATTATCATTTATTATTGGTTTGAAGAACATATCTAATTAATCCCAAAAAACCAATTAAAATTAAAATAATTCCAAATACATTACAAGGTATAAAATTTTTAAAATCATCAAAATTATCCACAGTATTCCCCTCAATTAAGGCATATATGATGTATATGTCGTAAAGAAAGATAATTAAAATACCTATTAGGGAAATTATTAGGCTTAAAATAACTCCTTTAATGATTTTAGTTTGACTCATACCTATTATAATTTTTTCAACAATTAATCCTTTTTTTTTCATGAATCATGTTGAAAATTGTTATATAACAAAAATAAAAGTAAAACTTTAATTCAAATCAGTAATTCCTATTTAATAATAATATGCGCGGATAGTTTAGCCCGGTTATAACGACTTATTACATGCGAATGCATTGTAAAACGTTAAACGCTCACACCGTGTATACAATCATTTAAAAATCATTGTCTCGAAGGTCGGGGGTTCGAATAAAAATATCTTTTCGAAATTTTTTGAAAATCCCTCTCCGCGCATCTTTTTATTCTTAAAGAACTTATTTTAATTGTAATTAAATATCATCTACAAAAAAAATGTGTTTTTTTTATGAAATCATAAAAATTAAATGAAATGCAATATTTCATAATATAATTACTCTTTCTAGGTATAATTAACAGTGTCCAGTTTTTTAGAATCTCGTGAATTAAGAAAACAATATAAAGAAGTTAGAGAATATGTAAAGATTGGGCCTATATTCTTAACAAGATACGAAAAAGCAAGAATTGTTGGCGCTCGAGCGCTTCAAATTAGTTTTGGGGCACCTATTCTAGTCGACAAGCCAAAAACTATGATAGATCCAATAAGAATTGCCCAATTAGAACTTAAGTCTAAAATTCTTCCATTAACTATAAGAAGAGAAATGCCAAATGAAGAATTTCAAGATATTCCTATCAATAATCTCATTTTAAAAAAGGATTAATTCGCTCTTTTTTATTTTTATATTATCTGACTTTTCTAAAACTTCAGAATGTTTTATTGTATTCTATATCTTCCTCTTTCAGTGAGATAGTATACTCTATTATCCTCTACGATTTCGGAATCAACATAACCCTTTGCAATTAGATTTCCTAATATCTCCTCTAGTTCTGCTTTTTTATAAGGTTCATTCCCCATTGGAATTCTACTTTGATTTGCAATTATGGCAATCCTATTTAAAAACATTCGTTTATTTTGAATAGATTCTATAATTGTCATTTCATCATTACTCAGTTTTTCAAAACTATCATGAGTTATAATTTGATCTTTTAAAGTTTTTGCTAGATTAATAGTATCTTGACCTATTTCTTGTTTCTTTATTTCAACATGAGTTAATTCCACTAGTTCTTTTGCTACTTTTTTTTCTTTCTTTTTTGCAGCTTCTTCAAAATAGGATCTGATCTCATCCTTCTTTTCATCCTTATCCATATTATTGCAATAAACAATTTAATTATAAAAACTTATATAAAGTAATGGAAGAACTTTTCGAACTTGAGAATGGGGAAAAGATTATTATAAGGCATGTTAAGAGATCTGATGTAAATGGAATTTGGAAGAATTTTAATGAAGTTGTTGAGGAAGGAATATATCTTCCTGTTCTCTTCCCTGTTACCTCACAATTTGAAAAACAGTCTTGGTATGATAATCTTAAGAAAGCAAATGAGATTTGTATCGTTGCAGATAATTTAGATTTAAAATACCCATCTAATATTGTAGGACAATGTGAAATAACTAATGTTGAATGGGACGCTGCGATCCATGTTGGACATTTGGGAATTATCATAAATAAAAAATATAGAGACATGGGGATTGGTTATAATTTAATCGGTGCTGCGATTAGAGAATCTAAAAAATTAAATAATAAAGATAAACTAATATTAAGTTGCTTTTCTACAAATGAAAGAGCTCTAAACCTTTATAAAAAGATTGGATTCAAAGTTATTGGTGTAAGAAAAAAACAATTTTATATTGAATCAGAATATCATGATGAAGTTTTAATGGAATTATTTATTTCGGATTATATTTTAGAAGATTGATTCTAAAAAACCTTGATAATATTAACTTAAAATAATTAATATCCATTGGGAATTGGTAGAAAATTAAAAGATATACTATGTAATGGTTTGACTTAAATTATGTGTAAATATAATCCTTAACACTATGTTCTTTATCTACAATCTCTGCTAAAGCGTCATTAAAATTATGTTGAGATATTTGTGTTTGTCTTTTTCGGAGTGCTTTTATCCCTGCTTCTGTTACTAATGCTTTAATATGGGCACCACTAAAACCTTCTGTCTTCTTTGCAAGCTCCTTAAAGTCTATACTATCTAAGTTCATTTTTCTGGAATGAATCTTTAAAATCATAAGGCGAGCCTTTTCATTTGGTAAGGTAAATTTAATAATACGATCAAATCGACCAGGACGTAAAATTGCGGGATCAAGAACATCAACTCTATTTGTTGCAGCCAAGAACATAATACCTTCCGTGTTAGCAAATCCATCTAATTCAGATAATAATTGCATAAATGTTCTTTGGACTTCTCTATCTCCCTTATATACTTCACTTGTACGTTTTATTGCTATTGCATCAATTTCATCAATAAATATGATTGCAGGTATATTTTCCTTTGCTAAAGTAAAAACTTCTCTTACCATTCTTGATCCTTCCCCAATGAATTTTTGAACAAGGTCAGAACCGACCAAATGAATAAATCTTGCATTAGTTGAATTTGCAATTGCTTTTGCTAATAATGTTTTTCCCGTCCCAGGAGGCCCTGATAATAAGGCACCACTGGGTGGATCGATACCTATTTGTTCAAATAATTCTGGATGAAGTAAAGGTAATTCTATTACCTCTCGAATAGCTTCAATTTGGGCATCTAGTCCTCCAATATCTTGAAAAGTATCTTGAGGGGATTCTATCAACTCCATACTGGCTACATGACCACGAATCTTCCTTGAAAGTATTTCTAATATTTGATAACTTTGAGGATGAAGTGTAACTTGATCTCCTGCTTGTGGATTTATAAGTTCATTTGGAGGGAGTATAATCCTATTGCCCGGAGCATGTGAAATTATTGTCCGTTTATCCTCTAAAACGCGTTCGACTGAACCAATTAATAAAGGTCTTTTTTTTAAATTATTTAAGAGATCTTTAAAAGAATTTAACTCCTTTTTAAGTTGTTTATTTTCTTTATCTAAAAAATTAAGTCTTTTATGTAGATCCTTAATATCTAATTCCGTCATTATCTGCAGTATTATATTATTAAAACTACCAAAAATAGTTAATTATTATTTAAAACGTTCAAAGATAATTTTATAAAAATTTTTACCAAAAATACATATTATATTTTCTTAAGAAATAATTTAAATTACCAGATTCATTCAATATTTAAAGTAAATATAGAAAATTTTTTAATGGATATAAAAACGACTCTTAAATTTATTTGTATATAAAATATTTTATTTTGTATTAAAAAAATTTATAAATATAGAATTTTATTATTCATTTAATTTTCATTTATAACTCTTGTACTAAAAAATAAGTTATAAAGATAAAAATATATAAATGATAAAAAAAATAATATATGGAATATAATCAAATATCCAAAATTAAAAAAATATAACAAGGCTGAAAAAAAAAATGGCAGAAGAAGAAAGTTTTTTAAATGCAAAAGCCTTAGTAGTTGACAACGGGACTGGTATTTCCAAGAATGGATTCGCTGGAGAGGATCAACCTCGATCAGTTTTTCCAACACTTATTGGATATCCTAAATATGAATCCATAATGACTGATGTAGAACACTATACTCGGGAATATTATATCGGTGAAGAAGCTATGCAACTAAAAGGTGTTCTCAAATTGATGTTTCCAGTCGAACATGGTATTATTGAGGATTGGACAGCTATGGAAAAAATTTGGCATTACACTTTTTACACAGATTTGAGAATTGATCCTTCTGAACACCCTGTACTTTTAACAGAAGCTCCATTAAATCCAAGACCAAATAGAGAAAAAATGGCTGAAATAATGTTTGAAACATTTAATACACCTGCTCTATATGTTGCTATGCAAGCAGTCTTATCTTTATATGCTTCTGGTCGTACGACTGGATGTGTTATTGATATAGGTGATGGTGTTTCACACGTAGTCCCAATATTCGAAGGATTCGCTTTAAGTCATGCTATTCAAAGAATTGATCTAGCAGGAAGAGATATTACTACATATTTACAACGATTATTAAGACAAAAAGGATATTCATTCACCACATCTGCAGAGAAAGAAATTGTGCGTGATATTAAAGAAAAATTATGTTACGTAGCAATTGATCCTGAAAAAGAAATGATGCTTTCAAAGAAAGTTGCAGGTATGGAGAAAAGTTATATGTTACCTGATGGTGAAACAATAAACGTTGGTGTAGAAAGATTTTTAGCACCTGAATGTTTCTTTAATCCATCCGTCATTGGTAAAGAATTAGAACCTTTAGATGATGTAATTGTAAATGCTATCTCTGAATGTGATGTTGATCTAAGACGTGATTTATACAGTAATATTGTTTTATCCGGTGGTTCTACTATGTTCCCTGGTATTAAAGAGCGATTAACTAAGGAAATAAAAGAACAAATTCCAGAATCAGTTGATGTAAAAATAATTGCTCCACCAGAAAGAATGTATTCCGTTTGGATTGGTGGCTCAATCTTGAGTTCTTTAAAGACCTTCCATCGTATGTGGGTAACTAGACGCGAATACAAAGAGATGGGGCCCCAGGTAATCCATAGGTGCTTCTAAGTGCACCTGCTTTAAATTTATAATCAAATTCTTTATTTTCTTTAACTTTTTTTTATTTTTTATTATCTTCCTTAATTTAAAACATATATTAGTTGAAACTGATTTTTTTTATAATCTAATTGAAAGATTTTTTTTTTTCGTGTAAAGAAATATTACTTAGTGTCCTATAATTCTTATATACCTCCATATTACTTTCTTTTATAATAA
>CAZGJX010000037.1:0-35371 GCA_964525635.1 uncultured archaeon | reverse complement strand
AAACGATCATCGTCTGAAATTCAATCTCGATGCAATTATACTAAATTATATAATATGTTATAAATAATTCTAATTATATTAAAATCATATTTAAATTATTCATATAAAAAATTGAAGATATATTTTTTAATGTCTTAGAAATATAATTTTATTAGGAAATAAGATAGTATTTATCTAATTCTTTGAAGATTTTTTGTATCAATAGAAATAAAATCTTGGTTTTTTTTTTTTAATAAATTCATAAACTAATTTTATATCAATAAATTTTCACTCTCTTTATCTTAAATTTTAATGCATATATAAAAAAAAATAGATTTAAATGATTGTAATGGAAAGAAATAAAGAACTTTTGGATTATAAATTCAGATTAAAAACCTATAATAATGGACAATTAGCGGTGTTTTTACAAGACTATAATGGATTTCCTCTAGCAGAGATATCAATTAAAGATGAAAATGTTAATTTGAATATAGATGAATTTATTTTTAAAGATTATTCTGAAAATTCTCTGTTAGCAACAGAATTATTAAATTTGAATTTAATAACTCCATCAGATAGATTTGTATTTGTTGGGAAACATTTATGTCCAATATGCAAAATTAATACCTAGGTTTGAAGTGCTTTTATTGTGTTTATAAAGTCAGAATTACCATTTGACTGATTAGCACTTAAAATTAATTTTTTTCGAGAACGAGTTATCCCTACATAAAGCAATTGGCGATCTTTATCTGTTTTATAGGTATCAATTTCTGGAATAATAATTGTATCAAACTCTAATCCTTTTGTTCCATGTATAGTTCCAATTAACAATCCAGGAATATTATGATTAAATTTTTCTAAATTGTTCCATTCTAAATTTAATTTTTTCAGATATTTGAAAAATGGATGATCATAACTACATTTAACCATATTACGTCTAAAAAGTAATAATATTGTATATGGATGTTTTAATAATTGATTGATTTTTATTGCAAGTTTTTCGTATTCTTCTTCTCTAGTATTAGAAACTATTAATTCTACCAATCCATGATTTCCTAAAAATTCTTTTGTGGGAAGAAATTCATCAAATTGTCCTATTAAACTTTTAAGACTCGTAGGTAAGATTTTCTGGGCAATTATCCCTATTTCTATTGGATTTCTATAAGATTTTTCAAAGCGTTTAACTCTTCCTCTTGCTTCAATTCCAACACTTGACCATGTAAACCTTTTTCTAGCATAAATCCCTTGAATTCCATCACATGTAATTAATAATGAATTTGTTGAAGGATTCAAAACTTGAACAATCCCTTTAAACCACTCTTGTGCAAAATCTTGAGCCTCATCTATTAAAATAGCGTCATAATGGATTTTATTATCTCCTATATCTTCCAACATATGTAAAAATAATTTTGGAACAACTTCATGGAAAAATTCTGTTAATTTTCCTTTATTTTCTGCTCTATGTTGAGCTTCTTTATAAAGTTGCCAAAAATTATTATTCGCACTTATAATATAATTTCTAATCCACCCATGGAAAGTGTTTATTGTTATATCACAACTATAATTTTGAGGTTTAATTAATTGATAAATAAGATCTCTGAGTAATTTATTATAACATATTATTAGAATTCTCCAATTAGGGTGTCGAGTTGCTAGAAATCTAGCTCTGGAAATTAGAAGAATGGTTTTTCCACTTCCTGCAACTCCAAAGATTAATCTATGTCCTTCTCCTATTTCGAGAGCAAGCTTTTCTTGTTCTCGATCTAACAATTGTACTTTATCTTCTGATTTATAAAATTTGGTCAAATCTGCTTGTTTTAAAGTGGGAAGACGGCACATAGGAAAAAGATTTCCTCGTAAAAGTTGAAAAAATTCAGAGGATAATTTAAAATCTAATGGTAAAACATCTTTAAGATATTCTTCAAAGCCCTTATTATTTGAAATATCTTCTTTAAAACACAGAAATATTTTCTCTGGCGATAATCTTCGTATTTCTTTAGCAATAGAATCATTTTTAGAGATTTGGGCAAAAACTGCAATTTGAATTATAGGTATGTTAATATGATTTGGATAGTGACAAAAACCGATTCTGTCCTTTATTATTCTCCAATACTGATAGAGCTGATCAAAAGGATTTCCAATAAAGGCTTCTTTATTATTTTTAAAATATTTCCATTGTCCTGTTTCTCTAATTTCTAAAATATTTGTAGTATCATAATCTTTTATTTCTACAACAATGACTCCAAAAAAAGATGATAATAATATGAAATCTGGTCGATGTCCTCCTAACGAAGGCTCAACATATCCAATTATATTATCATTTTTTGATAAAAAAGTCTCAAGTCTTCTAAAAAATATTTTTTCCCCAGAAGTTGCATTTTGGGGTGGTCTATTCAGCATTTTAATAATAAAACATATAATAAATATTATATCTTCTAATAATTATGTCCTAATTTCTATATATAAAAATTTGGATAATATCTGAATAGATATCTTATAATGGATTACACTTTTGAAAAATATTTCTGTTAATGACTTCTTCATACTTTAACAGATTCTTTGTATAAAATATAATCATTTAAGTATTTCCTAATCGAGAATTTCATGACAATATTTAAATATGAAGTTTGATTATATTCTCATATGGGACCGTCTCATATGAGACTATTAAAAATAACTTATATTTAATAATTATAAAATGTCAAGAAAAAATGATAAGAACTCGCTTAATCACGCTGAATTTATAGTGTTAGGATTGGTATCTGAGGAATCCAGTCATGCTTATAAAATAAATAAAAAAATTGAGGAAAGGGGGATGAGAAATTGGACAAATATAGGGAAATCATCAATATATCGAGTTCTAAAATATCTAGAGAAGAAAGAATTTATTAGAAAATGGGTAGAGGAGGTTGATAATCGAGTGTTAAAAGTATACCAAGTCACAGACATAGGTATAAATGTCTTAAAAAATAAAATTTATAGAGTTTTACGAGAATATATAGGTAGACATGATAAGGATTATTATGTAGCTTTTTCAATGCTTCCTTATTTAACCCAAGAACAACAAATTGAAGCATTTACAAATTCTTTAAATCAAATAAAGAAACATAAAAGGGAATTGGAAGACATGTTAGAAAATGCCTCACATTATCCATTAAATGTGAAAGGACTTTTTATCCATCCAATTCAAATATTAGATACAGACATAAAATTTTTGGATTGGGTTTTAGAGGAAATAAAAAAAGGAGGCGGTCAAGTTGACCCAGAAGCATATAATAAATAATTTTGTTCATAAATCGGGAGTTCATTGTGAATCCTCTGCCTTAAGAGATATGTTTGAATTTTATGGTTTTCCTATGTCTGAAGCTATGGCTTTTGGTCTTGATGCAACTTTAGGATTTGTATATTTTGATAAATCAATAAGTATACCCAATACAGAAAATGAGGTAATTGATACACCTATTTTTATAGGTGGAAAACAAGGTACAATCACCCCTAATTCATTAGCCTGTCGATTATTGGGTATTACATTAAGGAAACAGTCTTTTTCCAGTGTTGATAAGGCATGGAAAGAAGCTAAAATCTTAATAGAACAAGATATTCCATTGATTCTCCAAGTTGATTTAGGTTATCTACCATACATAAATGAAGATGAAAATGAAGAAATCCATTTTGGGGGACATGCAATTACATTAGCAGGATATGATGAGGAGAAAGGTATTGTTTTAGTAGGAGATACTGAATTTAGAGATTTTCGAGAAGTAAATATCGAAAGTTTAAAAAAAGCAAGAGGATCTAAAGAAGGTCCAATATATCTACACCCAGAAAATTCTCAATATTCTATGATTCGGCGACCAGATGGAAAACATCCCCCTTTAGCAGCAGGGATAAAAGTTGCTATACAACAAGTTGTAAATCATATCCTAAGGCCTTCAATGAACAATGTAGGTATTCAAGGATTGAAGCGATTTGCAAATTCAATAAAAAATTGGAGAGATGACTTACAAGGAATTGTTAAAAGTCCCTTTAATAATAGTAAAATACCAGTATCTAAAGCTACATTTGAGTTGATATATGGATACATAGAAACATGGGGTACGGGCGGAGCTGCTTTCCGCAATCTTTATAGAATATTCCTTGAAGAATTATTAATACTTCCAGAACTTAAAGAAGGTCCTAGAGCATGGACAAGTGAAGATTTTAAAATTATCGAAGAAGTAATTCCAATGATTAAAACATCTGCTGATAATTGGACTAATATAGCAGAAATTCTCAAAAGTGCTGCTGATGAATATGATAAAGATTGTATAAATCATATATCAATCGAGGAATTACAAAATATGGCTTTCTATATTGTTAATGAAGAAGAAAAGCTGTTTAGTAAATTATCAAAAATAAAAAATTAAGAGAGTGATAAAAAATGGTAAGATTAGTAATTGATAATTTTAAGCATATGACGGGTTCGAACTGTCAATTATCTAGTTTAAGAAAAGTATTAGCTCATTATAATATAAACATTTCAGAGCCAATGCTTTTAGGATTATGTTCAGGTTTAGGCTTTTTCTATTTTTATATGAAACGACTACCATTTCCCATGACCTTAGGACTTGGAGTTAAGAAGACGGAAGTATTTGAAAGAATACTTAATAGATTAGGTGGTAGTGTTAAAGTTACCGAAACGGCTTCCATAAATACTGCTCATAATAATCTAATAAATATATTAGAAAGAGGTCAACCAGCAATCACATTTGTTGATTTTGCATACTGCCCATTCTTTTTTGGTGAAGGTGTACAAATTCCAAATGAGGGAGCAGGACATTTTGGAGGACATACTTTTGTTACATATGGTATTGATGAAGAAAAGGATGAAGCATATATTTCAGATCGTTTCGCAAATCCTTTTATTATAACTTATGAAGAATTAAAGGCTGCAAGGAATAGTAAATTTGCTCCTTTTCCAGCTAAAAATAAATTAGTGGAACTTTTAATTCCGAAAAAGATCAAACCAATTAAGGATATTATTCCTTCTGCTATAAAAGAAAATCTTAATTTTATGTATAATCCACCTATTAAGAACATGGGCCTTTCAGGGTTTCAAAAATGGCGTACAATGCTTCCATCATGGGTGCAAGATTTCAATAAAAATGATTTATCATTTGGATTAGTTATGAATTTTATTTATATAGAAACTGGAGGTACAGGGGGTGCTATGTTTAGAAATTTATATAAGGACTTTCTTAAAGAGGCAGGATTATTACTTAATAATGATGGTTTATTAAAAGCGTCTGAAAATTTTAAAAAAATAATTGAAGTTATTCACATTATAGGAAAACTATTGCTACCAGATGATTTACCTAATATGAAAAAAATGCGTGAATTATTTCTTAGGACTAATGAGATTCAAGAGAAGGGAGAGAAAGACTATCGTAAGCAACTTAAAAAGATTGATCTTGAAGTTGAAAAAGTAGAAGAAGGAGTAAAAGATGAAATAAATATTTGGAAGGATAAGATACCAGAACTTAATAAAACAATCCAAGAATGGTATGAATTAGAAAGCCAAGCTTGGGAAATAATAAAAGAATCAATATAAATGAGGTTTGAAGTTGTATATGAATGTTATTCCAGATATCGATGATTTTCGAAAAGTTTTTCTTAAATTTACAAGAAAAACCTTTAATCTACTTCCAAAAATAGATAATCCTAAAATCATTGATATTGGATGTGGTACTGGTATTGTTTCATTAGAATTGGTAAAGTTAACTAATTGTGAGATAATTGCATTAGATATAGATAATAAATCTTTAAAAATATTCAATAAAAGAATAAGAAAAAGAAATCTAAATGATCGAATTACTACAAAAAATTGCTCTTTACTTAAATCAGGATTAAAGAAAGGAGATTATGATATTATTTGGGCAGAAGGAGTTATCCATATTATCGGTTTTAATAAAGGATTTAAAGTTTGTTATAATCTACTTAAACCTGGGGGTTTCTTTATTTTAACAGAAACAATTATGAATATGAAAAAAAATATGAGTTTGATTGACAAATTTGGATTTGAATTATATGGTAAAATCAATTGGGAAAAAGTATGTTGGTGGACTGATTATTATGAACCACTAGAAAAAATCCTTAAAAAATTAAGAGAAGAAAAAATCAATCCAGATTTATATATTAACCTAAGCAGTCATGAAAAGGAGATTTCCACGGTTAAAAATAATCCAGAACGATATGATTGTGCACATTATATTTTAAAAAAAAAATTATAGAAAAGAAGTGAATGTTGTGAATGAAATAAAGATAATTGGAGCAAGAATACATAATTTAAAAGATGTAAATGTAAATATACCAAAGAAAAAATTAATTCTAATTACTGGAGTCTCAGGCTCTGGTAAATCAAGTTTAGCATTTGATATTATTTTTGATGAAGGAATGAATCGTTATTTACAATCAATAGGATTTCCTCCTAAATTTGAAGATGAAAAACCTTTTGATATTATTGAAGGTTTAAGCCCTACAGTAGCTGTAGAACAAAGAACAACCAGAGTATTTAATCCTCGTTCAACAGTAGGAACTAAGACAGGGATATATGGATTACTTAGAATGCTATATGCAACAGAAGGAATTCTATTATGTCCAATTTGTAAAGAACCTGTTAATTATAATCTTGAATGTGATTTATGTGGTATGAAGGTGGATAGACTTCAAATTAAGTATTTCTCATTCAATGAACTAAGTGGAATGTGTTTAAATTGCAAAGGAAGAGGATATACTATGCATTATACGGAGGAAATGATTGTAAAGGATTATAACAAAAATTTAATTCAAATAACAAAAGCAGGATCCGCAGTTTTTGCAGATCAGATAAGATTTGTTGAGCAATTACCCAGATTTTATGACTTTGATATAAATACACCATATAAAGATCTACCTGAAGAAATAAAGCAATTATTCCTTTATGGTGGTGAAGGAAAAAAATTTAAGTTCCAATGGGAATCAAAAAATTTCTCAGGGGAATTAGAAAGAGAGTTTGAAGGTATTATACCTCATATGAAAAGAGCTTGGACAGAGGGTAAAAGTGACTATAGAAGACATAAAATAGCTAAAAATTTTATGACTATGAAAAAATGTGATGAATGTCATGGATATAGAATTAATGAACAAGCAAGAGATATCAAAATTCAAAATAAACATATTGGAGAGTTATCAATGATGACAATTGAAGAATTAATTAAACATATAGAGAATCTTAACAATGAAGGTATTAATTCTATTCAAGGGAAGGCAATGAAAGAAAGTATACTTGAACAGTTAAAACGTATGATGAATGTAGGGCTCTCATATTTACATCTTCATAGATCTTTACCTACTTTAAGTGGTGGTGAACTTCAAAGATTATCTCTTATGATACATTTAGAAAGTGGACTTGATTCTCTCATATACGTATTAGATGAACCAAGTATGAGCTTACATGAATGTGAAAAAGATTCTTTAATTAAAATTCTAGAGCAACTAAAAAAATTAGGTAATAGTATTATTGTTGTTGAACATGATAAAAGATTTATTGAAATCGCAGATGAAATAATTGAAATCGGACCTGGAGCTGGAATAAATGGGGGAAGAATTGTTTATCAAGGTAATTTAGATGGAATAAGGAAAAATAATGACTCAAATACAGGCAATTATCTAGAAAATAGAATTACTCTACCACAAAAAGTCAATAAAAATCGTAAATTTAATGAAGAAAATGGGAATTTTTTAAAAATCTACAATGCTAAAACAAATAACCTTAAAAATATTAATGTAAAAATTCCCCTTGATATGATGGTAGGAATTGCAGGAGTTTCAGGTTCTGGAAAGAGTTCTTTAATACAAGATACTCTTGTACCATTATTAACACCCTTTTTCAAGAGATATATCAGTAAAACTCAAAAAAAAAAGGGAGAAAATAGCGACAATGGAGAAAATGGTGATGAATTATTAGAATATTCTGGAATTATTGAAGGATGGAAAAATTTAGAAGGAATTGTCGTTGTGAATCAACGACCAATTTCTAGAGTTAAAACATCTACACCTTGTTCATATATAGGTATATGGGATAAAATAAGGAATTTATTTGCTAAAACAGAAGAAGCGAAAAACAGAAAATATAAACCAGGTCATTTTTCTTATAATTCTGATAACGGTAGATGCCCAATGTGTAAAGGAAGTGGTGAACAAGATTTACAAATTTCATTTCTAAGTAGTTTTACAATACAATGTAAAGAATGTAAAGGCAAGAGATACAAAGCAGAAATATTGGAAGTTAAATATAAAAATAAATCAATTGTAGATGTTCTTAATATGACCGTGAGTGAATCATTAGAATTGTTTAAATCTCAAACTAATATTTCAAATGTTCTCAAAATACTTGATGAGATTGGTATGGGATATATAGAGTTAGGACAACCCGCTCCAACTCTGAGTGGAGGAGAAGCTCAACGTATTAAATTAGCAAAAGAATTAGGAAAAATAAGGAAAGGAAATTCACTTTATATTCTAGACGAGCCAACTGTAGGATTATCTTTCTATGATTCTTTAAAATTAATGGAATTATTAGATCGTCTAGTCCAAGAAGGAAATAGTGTGTTGATTATTGAACATGATCCCGATATACTTTCATTTATGGATTATATTATTGAATTAGGGCCAGGAGGAGGTCCTAAAGGAGGAGAAATAATCTTTATAGGTACACCAGAAGAGATGAAAAATAATAAAAATTCAAAAACGGGTCCATATTTAAAATAATTTTTGATAAACATGAGGATTGTGTATGGAAATTAAAATACGTGGAGCTAGTGAACATAATTTAAAAAACATTGATGTAGACATCTATGATGGATTAACTGTGGTTACAGGTGTATCTGGTTCTGGTAAGTCCTCACTGATTTTTGATATATTATATAAGGAAGCACGTAGACGTTTCTTAGAAGCTTTTTCAGTTAATAAAGAAGAAATCAATATAGCTCCCGCTAAGGTACGTTCAATTACTGGAATAGGTCCTACAATCGCATTAGGTCAAAATTTGCTTAATCGTAATCCAAATTCCATTTTAGCTTCAGCTATGGGACTGATTCCATTATTAAAATTACTTTATGCAAGATATGGTAAGAGAAGGTGCCATATTTGCGGTAATAATTTATATTTTATGAAGGAAGAACAAATTATTTCCAAGATTGAAGGATTTGCCAGAAATAGCACTCTGACTATATCAGTGCTCTTAGTACAGAATGTTAAAGGGAGTCATATGACCTTATTAGAGAGTTTAATTAAAGAATTTGGTCAAAACAACATTATCGTTGATGGAAAGGAGTGGGATTCTAATCCATTAACTTGGAATAAACCTCATAATATTCAAATTACACTAAATAAGATCAATAGTAATACTCCTGTAAATGAACTCTATAATATTCTTCAGACAGGGGCAGCACTAGGAGCTAATTCTTATTTAGTCAAGACTGAAAATCAGGAAATAATCGTAGCAAGAGTACCGGTTTGTACTAATTGTGGTGGATGGTTTGGAGAATTAGAACCGACTCATTTCAAAAGGAATTGTCCATACTGTAAAGGTAAAGGTTGTATAGAATGCAATAATACGGGATTTCACCCTCTTGCATCAAATGTTACGTGGTCTGGATTATTATTTCCTAAATTTTTAGAAATGAATGTGGGAGAACTTCTCGAACTATTCTCGAAAGATGACCTCCCCGCTTCAGATAGATTAATACATGAAATTAAAAGACGATTAGCTGCTTTAGATGCTGTAGGTCTTAAATATTTGACCTTAGACCGTATTTCACCTACACTTTCAAGAGGAGAATCTCAAAGAGTTCGATTAGCTATAACCCTACTTAGTGAATTAGAAGATATTACTCATATTTTAGATGAACCTACGATTGGTCAACATCCAGCAGATGTGGCAAGGCTACTTCCAAAACTCAATAAATTAGCAGGTCCTGTGATTTATATTGAACATGATAGGTTAGCAACAATAATGGCTGATCAAGTTATTGATATCGGTCCAAGTGCTGGTAATGAAGGTGGAGAAATCATTTTTACAGGAACTCCTGCTGAACTATGGAAGGCAGACACTTCAACGGGTAAATTTTTTAGCTTTGAAGAAACAATTAAATTACCACAAAAAAAACTAGCCCCTCAGAAATTCTTGTCAATTAAAGGTGCAAATAAACATAATCTCAAGAATATTGATGTTAAAATTGCTTTAAATCGATTTAATATAATAACAGGGATTTCTGGTTCTGGGAAAAGTACATTGATAGAAGAAATATTATATAATAGTATTAAGCAAAAAAAACCTATTGGATGTGATGAATTAATCGGTCCAAAGCTTAATCCAGTGTTAGTGGATCAGAGCCCAATAGGAAAGAATCCACGTTCTAATCCTGCAACATATACAAAAATAGCTGAGATTATCCGTAAACTATATGAGAAGAATACTCGTTTTAAAGCAACTTATTTTTCCTTTAACACTTCAGAAGGCCAATGCCCAACATGTAATGGAATGGGTGCCTTAGAAATTAAGATGCGATATTTACCATCTAATTGGATTACATGTGCTGATTGTGGAGGTCAACGATTTTCTGAAGAAGTTCTATTAGAAAAAGTAAATTGTGGAGATAGATTACTTTCCATAGCAGAGTTATATGATTTGCCAATTCATGAAGTTACCAAGATTTTTGAGAATGAAAATAGATTGACAGCCAAAGATCTTATGATTATAAAAAAAATGCTAAAAGCATTTAATGATATTGGTTTAGGATATATATCTCTTGGTCAACCATCCCCCACACTTTCGGGCGGTGAGGCCCAACGAATTAAACTTTCAAAATATCTCGGAAGAAATACATTAGAAAATCAAATTTTTATTCTGGATGAACCTTCAACAGGTTTACATCCTAAAGACCTAGCTGGATTATTAACAATTCTAAAAAAACTAATTGAATCGGGAGCAACTATCGTCATTATAGAACATAATATTGATATGATAAGAGCTGCAGACTGGATCATTGACCTTGGTCCAGGTTCTGGTCCTAAAGGAGGTGAATTAGTATATCAAGGTACTTTAGAAGGATTGATGAAAAATAATAGATCTTTTACTAGTAAGGCTCTTAAAGAGGATGCTTCTATTAAACCAACATCAACTTTAAAGAAGGAAAGAAAAAAAAAAAAATCATATATTGTGATTGAAAATGCTCATGTTCATAATTTAAAAAATATTAGTACAAAAATTCCAAAAGGAAAATTAATTGTGGTTACTGGAGTCTCTGGTTCAGGAAAATCAAGCCTAATAATTGATACTTTAGAAGCTGAAGCAAGAAGGCGCTATTTTGAAACTTTATCAATGTATGAAAGACAAAGTACAAAAGAAAGGTCAGAAGCTCTGGTTAGTAACATATCAGGACTTGGGATTACCGCATTAATATCCTCAGAAAAAAAAAGGCTAGGATGGTTTTTTAATTTACGTATTACCATTGGCAGAATTACAGATATTAATCTTCATTTAGCAAATCTATTTTCATATATTGGAGATGTATTATGCCCAACATGTAAACAACATATGGTTAGGAAGGAAAAATGGTATTGTGAAAAATGCAATGTTTTTTTACCAATTGCAAAACCAAGACATTTTATCTCATCAAATTATTCTGCCGCTTGTCTAAAATGTAATGGTATTGGATCTAATCAAGTGCCTAATCCTGATAAGCTCATTATCCATCCTGAAAAACCTTTGTGTAAGGGAGCAATGTATTCTCCAGGATTTTTCCCTAAAGGATATCTATGTAAGCCTTATAATGTAGGTTATTATTTTATACAAGCTCTTGCTGATCGATATGGATTCAATCAATTTGAAACTCCATGGAATGAAATGTCAGAAGAAGCTAAAAAAGCATTTCTCTTTGGAGCTGAAAAACCCTTAACATGTCACATTGAGAATAAAAAAGGTCAAAGATATACAAAAGATCTTATTTTTAAAGGATTTTATGAACAATGGTTAAGGGATTGGGATACTGGCGGAACTTTTACTGACACAATGCTCTGTAGCGAATGTAATGGTACGGGTTTCCGGCCTCAATATCTTAAATTCTCTTTTCTTGGTTATAATATCCATGAAATAGCTGAAACACCTTTAAATGAATTATATAAAAAATTTAGGGAGCAATCTACTGAACAATTTCAACATGATTTTATCATAAATAGTTTCAAGATTATCTTTAATCGTTTAGAATTTTTAGTAAGAATTGGTTTAGGATATACACATCTAAATCGAGTTGTAGAAACATTATCCGCTGGAGAAGCTCAAAGAATCAGACTAGCAGGTTTAATTGGGAGTAATTTATCTTCATTAACTATATTACTAGATGAGCCCTCTAGAGGCTTACACCCCTCTGAACTTCAATCTTTATTGAATATTTTAAGAGAATTGCGTGATAAAGGAAATACAATAATAATAATTGAACATGATCTTTTATTTATTGAATCAGCAGAATATATCATAGATATGGGGCCAGAAGCAGGATTAAATGGTGGAGAAATAGTAGCCAAAGGATCTATAGAAGAGATAAAAAAAACAAATACCATTACTGCAGAATGGTTGAATGGAAAAAGAAAGTTTAATATTCCAAGCAAACGAAGAACACAAAAAAAATGGCTTAAAATTCATGGGGCATATGAACATAATCTTAAGGGAGGTATAGTTAAGATACCTCATGGGTGTATAGTAGGTATCTGTGGTATATCTGGCTCAGGAAAGAGTACTTTATTAATTGATACTTTGGGGAGAGCTCTTATACCTAAGAATCATACTACTTCTGTATCAAGAGAACCCATAAAACCTGGAATATATGATAAAATTGAGGGCACTTTGCCTCAAACAATTATCATTGATCAGACAAAAAAAAAAATAGGAAGTCCACTAAAGTTTCTTGGCTTAGAACAAAATTTTGTAAAAATATACGCTGAAACCGAGGATTGTAAATTCCTAAATTTATCAGAGAAGGATTTAACTAAAAAATGTTCCATTTGCAATGGTAAAGGATACACCAAAATAGATATGAAATTCTTACCTGATATTATAGAGATATGTGATGTATGTAAAGGTTCCGGACTACAAGCGAAAGCCCATAAGATTTATTATAAAGATATTTCATATTCAGAACTCAATAATTTATCTATAAAGAAAGTATTTGATTTATTTAAAGATAATGTCACTATAGCAAATAAGTTAAAAAATGCTATAAAAGTGGGACTAGGATATTTACAATTAAATCAACCTGCAAGAACACTTTCAGGTGGGGAAGCTCAGAGACTTAAAATAGTAAAAGAGTTAGGTAAGAAAACAAAGAAAAATACATTATATATTTTAGACGAACCAACTATTGGTCAACACTTAGAAGATGTTTCAAAATTAATTGATGTTTTACATTTGCTAGTTGAAAATGGTCATACAGTAGTAATTATAGAACATCACCCATATATATTAGCTGCTTGTGATTGGTTGATTGAGATGGGACCCGGAGCAGGTCCAGAGGGTGGTAGAGTTATTGCTAAAGGCCCACCAGAGCATATTGCGAAAGGTTTGACACCAACAGCAAAATATATTAAAGAAGTTTTGGAGGTATTATTATGACGTGGATTCCTCTTTTATTAATAGACCCTTCTCCATGTTTGCGATACCTTATTTTAAAGGAGCTTTTAAATCGTCCAAAAGAAGATCCTGAAGTGATTGAACTGTTAAAACTTCGAGTACAAGATCCTTTAGTTAAAGAATTAATAAAGTTACAAAAACCAAATGGCTCTTGGGATTCATTTAGTATAAGTAGAATAGAATCAAAGAATAGTGTTCATATTACATCGGTAGTACTCCAGAGACTTGGTTTTTTAGGTTTTGATTCTTCATTTATTCCCATTAGAAAGGCAGCAGAATTTATGTTTACTAAACAACTGGATGATGGCTCTTGGCAAATGCCAAGACGAGATATATTAGTGGATGAAGAAAATAGTTATCAAATGATGCCTGTTCAAACGGCAATTCCACTTTTGGGTCTCCTTATGACAGGTTATTCAACAGATAAGAGAGTTGAAAGAGCATTTGATTGGTTATTAGAACAGAAACTTGATGATGGAGCATGGCCAGTAGGAATTTCTGCAGGAATTTATGGAGGAATTGCAGGATATAGGCATTTGGTTCACTCTAAATTTGGTTGTCGGTCAAACACTACGACAGTACTATCATGTTTTGCATATCACCCAAAATTAAGAAGTAGTAACGAAGCTAAACGGGCTTTAGATTTAATCTTAGGAACTAATATAAAATTAAGAAACACCCTTGGATTCACTATTGCCAGACTACTTGGACTAGAAAAATCTTTTGGATGGATAACTTTTATGGCTAAATTTGATATTGCTCATCTTTTAAATTTATGTTGGAGAGTGGGTGCAAGTATCAATGATGAGAGAATAGCTGATTTCATTACTTTTATTAGAAAGGAACAAGGTAAATTTGGATTATGGGAAAATAAAAGATATCCTCAAGCCTCTCGATGGATTAGTTTTGATTTATTAAGATCTCTTTCAAATTTAGATTTTAATAAAGAATGGATCTCTTTAGAACCAAAAACTCCCTTTCAAGCATATATAAAAAAAAAAAGAAGATTCTAAAATTATATATTTATTAATGAATAGGAGTTTGTATGCTTTCGATAAGATAATATCAATATTTTTAGAGATATAATTATGAAAAACGAATAATTAAATATGTCGTCTTTCTAATATATATTAATTTTCTTATTTTAATGTGTAACTATGGCATCATTCAGAGAGAAATTTTTCAAGAGATGTCAAGGAGATTCTGAAGATTTAAGGAAGCAAAAGATATTAAATTATTTGATAGTAGGTTTTATCGTTCTCGCTTTTATTATTTTCCTTATTTTCAATCCTTTATTACCAAAAGAAGTTTCTAAGGAATCTGAAGAAGCTTTCTTTAGTGTACCTATAGGATCTTTAATATTTATAATAATTGGAATTTTTGTTTTTATAATAAATAATTATTTCTCAAGAATCATAGCTACATACACATTCTTAATCCAAATAACCTTATTAATAATTCTTGCAGATTCTCCACATGAATTATTAGATGGACGGAGTATAGTATATTTTATCATTCCAATTATTATTGGTTCGATTACAATAAAACCTTATTCAGGATTGATTTTTGCTTTATTAATTGATATATTAATGATTTTCTTTGGAACTATTACAGAAATAATTCCAAATATACCTGCGTTGATTTTATTTATTCTTATAAGAGTTATAATGGATATATCTGCTCAGAGTATAAAAAAAGCAGTAAATGAGTCGAATAATGCATATAAAAGAATAGAATTTCTAAAAGATTTATTCTCACATGACATAAATAATATACTTCAAAACATTAAAAGTTCTACAGAATTATTACCAATGTTTATTGGGGAAATAAATAAAAATGAAAAAATTAAATCAATTTTAACTATTTTAAAAGAACAAATTGAGAGAGGGACAAGATTTAGTTTCAAATATAAGGAAATTATCTCAAATCAGTGAAAAAATGGGATTTAATAAAATTGATGTTCTTCCCATTCTCATAAAAGTAATAGATTATATTAAAAATACTTTTAAACTGAAATCGATTCAAATTAATCTTAAACATGAGTTAAGGAAAGTTGAAATACTTGCTAATGAACTTATTATAGATATCTTTGAAAATCTATTGATAAATGCTATACTTCATAATAAACAAAATACAATAGAAATTAATATTAAAATTACAGAGGTAAAAATCGAAGAAAAAGACATGTATAAATTTCAATTTTTAGATAACGGTATAGGTATCAAGGATGATCTAAAAGAAAAAATTTTCTTGAGAGAACAGATAAAACACAAAGAGATCATGGAGGATTAGGATTGGGATTATCTTTAATAAATATTATTTTAGAAAAATATAACAGTAAAATATGGGTTGAAAATGTTGTTAAAGATGATTTTTCAAAAGGAAGTAATTTTATTCTTTTAATTCCAAAAGTAAATTAATAAAAAAAAAAAAATTATAATATTTTATTATGCACAGATAAATCAAAGATATCTGTGTTTATTTGATATAGATCTTGCAGGTTTGATTTATTTAAGATTTCCTCTAATTCCTCTGGTGTATATCCTGCCATTATAGATGTCTTCCAATAATAACGAATATTTTTTGGAACAATTAATTTCGCAATTTGAAAAATAATTTTAGCACCAATGCCAAGATCACGTCGTCCATCACTTATATAGAAAATTCCATCTTTTTTTAGAACTCTTGAAATTTCATTAAAAACAGCTATAGGATCCTCCCAATGGTGTAAACTATCATGAGTAATTACTGCATCAAACGAATTATTCTTAATATCTACCATATTTTTAGCATCTCCTTTGATAAATTCAATTCGATCTTCTACACCTTCATTTTTTATATTTTGACGAGCTATACTGATCATATCTTCAGATATCTCTAAGCCAATCAATTTTATTGAAGGTTTCTTTTTTACCAAAAGAATACTAATCCAAGCAGGTCCTGGACCTATTTCTAATATTTTCGAATTTTCTTTTATTTTAAGATCATCAATAATGAAATCAACAAAATGTTGATATTCCTTCATACGCTTTTTAAAAGCTTGATTAAGTTCCTCCATAGTAAATTCAGGTTCTTCTACAATAGATTCTCCTTCAGGTACTCTTGGAGGTATTTTATTTTTTGTATTATTCATTTTTTTTTTTACACCTCATAAATATAAATTAATGATAAATAAAACAAGATTATTAGAGAAAGAGAATTTTAAATAATTCATTCTATTTAAAAAACCGACAAACCTAAATTGAACTCTCTTGTTATTTACCATTTAATTTACCTCTATTATATTTAATATTTTATATTCAAGATAAGAAAGATTAAAATTATATTTAAAGGTCTTTTTATTGTCATCATATCTTGACAACTTTTTTCAAAAAGAATTTATTAAAATTAGAGATAGGTTTTTAATTTGGAATATAGACAAAATTATGACAGTATAACTCAAGAAAATATTGAAATTGTTAAAGATTTTGGTCTCAACGATGAGGAAGCAAAAGTATACTTATCATTAATAAAAAGAGGAGAACGAGGAGAAATAGTTGGTTGTATAAAAGAGGAATTAGAGATAGGGAGAACTACAATTTATGCTATTATGGAAAGACTTACTAAAATGGATTGGGTTTATTCAGAAGAAATTTCTCAAAATCCAAAAAGATTTAAATATATTGCAAAACCACCATTAAAAATATTAAATTTAATTATTAAAAATAAAGAAAAAGAGTTAGAAAAGTTAAAGAAAGAAAGCCTATTCATTGGAGATACCCTTGATATTATATATCAAGGATCAAAAAAGCTTTCAATTGATACAATACACCCTGGAGGCTATAAATATCTCAAACCTCTTGTTGAACAAGGCTGGAATATTAAAACAGAAGTTGTAGAGTATGGAGATATTTTAGGAAAAATTACTTTAGATTATGAACTTAAAGGGCGAAAAGGTTTTCCAAAAGGTTGTGGTTTAATCGTTTGTATTTTTGAAAAGAATATTGAAAATGATAATAAATTAATCCAAGAAGCAATTGATATTTTTAAAACTAAAACGGAGTATGAAATTAGAAAACATAAAATCCCTGGATTTGAAAATATGAAATTTGAAGATACTACTTTTCATCAATATCATGGAATGAATATTTACATAAAATTAAAATTTAAGAAGAAATGGTGGTTAGGAGGAATGGAAGCAATTATTCCTATTAAAAATCATTTACTGTTAATTCATGGGAATAAAGAAAACTTCCAGATTTTAATAGATACAATTTTAAACTTAGATAAATTTCGCCATTTGATCTAGTCAATAAAGTATCATTTTTCTGATTTTATTTCATTATAGAATTGTATTATAATTTTTTGTCTTTTTTTAGCTATTTTTTTTGAAATATCTAAGTATAATTGATCCTTTAATTTGATTATTTTATTTTCTATATGCTCAATTACTTTATTTATACCCCCTTCTTTCAATGTTGTAAATGCAATTGTCCTGTATAATCCAATTGCTCCAATTGCATCAAGTTTATCTGCATCAGAGAGGATTTTAGCTTCAATAGTCTTAGGTTTGATTTTATTAGAAAAAGAATGAGTTATGATACAATGAATAATATTATCCAAATCTATTTCAGTTAGGCTAATATTATACATTTTTAAAAATTCTTCTGTCATTTTGGCAGAAATAATAGCATGATTTGTTTTATCTTCTTTTATATTTTCTTTTTTTCTACCAATATCATGGAGTAAAGCAGAAATCTTTAATGTTAACAAATTAGCATTTAAATTTTTCCCTAAATCAATACATAAATTATAAACCCTTTTAACATGATTAAATCCATGAATATCATCAATATCAGAGTTATTAAACGCAAAATTTTCTACTTTTTCAAGCAAATCTTCATTCATTTTGAATATTTCCCTAAATTATCTATAAATTTTATTTTTTATAATCTAATTCTATATATTTTACTGAAACATAGAGATATGGTTAAATTAAATAAAAAATTACCATTTATGGAGAAAATTATTTAATACAACTCAAATATATTAAAAGAGGTTTAATGATATTTTATTTTTATTATTTACTAGGGTTGATGTGGATCTCTTTCCTTACCAATTAATGATTATATTAGGATCAATAGGTTTGATTGGAATCTTTATATATATTCTATACCATATAATAAAATATATCCTCAATAACAAGAAATTAAATCAAAATTCGAAGTAATTTTTGGTTTAAAATTTCTTCAATTTGTTTTAATTTTTCTTGTAAATTCTATTTTAAGAAGTTGTTATTTGTGGTATTAAAATCATTAATTTCAAAATAATAAAAAGAAATTTAAATTGATATTTTTTATATATATTTAATTTTCTTTTATTCTTAATAGTGAAATAAATATGGGTTTATCTAATGAAATAATTTTAAATGGGATTTTCAGTCTTTTAACTGTAGTAGTATGTGTAATTGTTGGTTTGATGATTATCTCAAAATATAGAATTAAAAAGGAAAAAAAGGTGATTCTTGTAGGAATCGCTTGGATTGGTATTAGTGAACCATGGTGGCCCTCTACAATTGGTTTTATTGTCGCGCTATTCAATCAAACTGGAATTACTGAGGAATTATACTTATTTCTTAATTCAGGTTTTTTACCTTTATTTTTACTAATATGGCTTGTTGGTTTAAAAGAACCATTAATGATTAATAAATGGAAAGTTTTAATTATCATTCATATTTTAATTTCAATAATTCTTGAAATATCACTGATTTATTTTTTATACAATAATGTAGATATTGTAGGGAATTTATTAAGTCCTGTTGATGTAGATTTTGAACCATTAACAATAATATTACTTCTTTATATATTATCTATTTTTATAGTTACTGGTTTTTTATTTGCTTATCGTTCTTTAAAGTTAGATGATCCAAAAATAAAATTAAGAGGAAAATTCCTACTTCTTGCTTTTATATTATTTCTCATAGGATCTATAATGGAAGTTATCTTTACTACACCCATTAACAGGATTATTCTATTATTAAGCGCAATAGTATTTTATTTTGGCTACATAATGCCAAATAAGATTAAATCATTTTTCCTTAAAAATTAGATTTATTCTTTTTTTTTATTTTTTACAATATTATTAAAATTGTGTTCAAGTATTATATATATTTAATTATAAATTGTGAATTGAATTTCTGACCGTTTTATTCACCTATATTACTTTTCTTGACTAGTGCTAGAGCCATTCCATCATAACCATTACCAGTAATAGTTGGAATAATTATTGAATGAATTTTTTTATTAGAAGCAAGCATTTCATTGAATTGTTGCACACCTTTTACTTTATCATCATTACTAATAGGAGTAAGAACTTGCCCTTCTCGAATAACATTATCAGCAACAATTAATGTTCCAACGTGCGAATATCGAAGAGCCCATTCAAAATATTTTACATAAGAAGGTTTATGAGCATCAATAAAAATCAAATCAAATATATAACCTTCTTCTCTTTCAAGGGTCTCCAGCACTGATAATGCTTCTCCAATTTTAATTACTACTTTTTTACTTAGATTAGCATTCTCAATATTTTTTCTAGCTACCTCTGCATATTTTGGATCAATTTCAATAGTTATAAGCGTGCCATCGTCCGGTAATGCCCTTGCTAACCAAATTGTGCTATAACCACCTAAAGTTCCTATTTCAAGAATCTTTTTTGCATTACATAGCATAGCAAAAATCTGAAGTAGTTTTCCCTGATTGGCAAAAATACTATGTTGAGGCATATCCGCTTTATCAAGAGATTTTATCGTTGAAAGAAGTATATTATCTTCTGGAGTAAACAATTTTTTGATGTAGTCATCAACTTTCTTGTAGAGTTCATCATCCATAAAGAAAAATATTCTCTTAGATTATAAATACTTTAGGGAAAGATAATTGATTATAATTTGACTTTAATATTTTGTTCCTTTAACCAAGATTTTATTTTTTTTTCTAAAATATCTCTAACTTGGCGAAATTTATCTATTTTTTCTTCTTCTGTTCCATTAAAACTAGATGGATCTTTAATATCCCACAATATCCTTGTTGATACCCCTGGAATAGTAGGACATAATTCATTTGCTCTTTTACAAACAGTAATAATAATTCCAAAATGAACTTCCCCCAAATATCTTTTTAAATCTTTAGAACTGTGTTCACTTAAATCATATCCTTTTTCTTCCATTACAATTCTGGTATATGGATGAATTCCTTTTGGTTCAAAACCAGCACTATAAACATTGAAGAGATCACCGGCATATTTTTTTAAGAATGCTTCTGCCATCTGACTACGTGCTTGATTATGTGAACATAAAAATAGAACATTAAGTTTTTTCATAATTAATCAATTTCTATTTTAGATAAAAATCTTTTTTCTATAAAATATTATTAAAAGTGTAAAATATATTAAAAAATTTAGGCCGCAATCCTAACGTCAATCTTTCACAAGCGTTTTTTAAAAGATTTCATTCTTTTTTTTTAATATTTATTTTATTTAAAATAATGTTTAAAGTGTTTGTTATCTTTTCCATATTTTTTTCTCAGTATATTTTTAAATTCCCCTATATCTAATTTTTTTTTTATTTTATCTCATCAGCATCCTGGATCTAATTGTAAATCAATAATGCTATTGGGATATAAGATAAAATCGGGATTATCTCTTAATGGTATAAATTTTCTTCCAGGACCATAAGGCATTAAACCACAATCCTCATATATTTTATTCTCTTTAGGATTCCAAAATAATTGTAAGTAATTATGAATAAATCCATCAAATAAGGGAAAAATTGATTCTTCTGGATTATTCATAATATATTTATCAACCATGGCTAATGCTTCGGGGAATGTACCATCATCCTTAATTTCTATGTTAAAGATTTTTCCTTCAGATAATCCACTATAGGGCATACTAATGTGAAAAGTTATTTTTTTTATAATATCACCTCTCTAATTATTAAAATATTTTTAAATTGAGTTAATTTAATTTCTTAGATAATAATTCCATTATCGTTTAGAATTTTTAGTAACTCTCTTTCAAGTTCATTAATTGTTATAATTATTCTCTTTCCATTAATAACCACACAATTTTGAAAAATATTTTTTTCCTTTTAATTTTATTAAAACTCCCAAAAATCTCGCTTTTTAAGAAACTTGCCCAAATAAACTAAGAAGAGCATTACAGGAACTTCCCAAAATAATCCCATAGTAGTTCCGAGTGCTGCGATAGATCCTAATCCAAACATGGTTGTTGCTGTAGCTATTGCAATTTCAAAATGGCTTGATGAACCAATAATCACAGTAATAATTGCTTCACGATATTTTAGTTTAAATAATTTAGTAATTAAAATGTTATAACCAACAACTATTATAAATCCCAGTAAGAGAGGAATTGTAATAAGAACCATCAAATCAGGATGTTGAATTAAAACATTTCCATTTAATGAAAATAAAATTACTAATGTTGTCAATAATGCTATAATAGATATTTTACCTACAATTGGTCTATAGATGTTTTGAAACCAATCATTACCTCTTACCTTTATAATTATCCTTTTGGAAATAATACCTATTAATAGAGGGAGTCCAATAAAAAAGATTAAAGAGAGACCTAAAAGAATCCAGTCAATATGAATGTTCTGAATTCCTGATAAGAGAGATACCATTGGGACATATAAAAATATTATTGTAATTGTGTTAAGACTTGTATTCAAAACATTTTGTTCTTGATTACCCTTAGCCATCCAACCCCATACTAAAACCATTGCGGTACAAGGTGAACTTGAAAGTAAAATAATTGCAAAGATTAATTCCTCTTCACCTTGCAAAAATAGATTTGCCATAGCTAGTCCAATAAAGGGTGCAATCAGCCAATTAGAAATGAGTGTTAAAATTATGGGTTTAGGATTTTTACCTAATTTTTTTAATTCTGAGAATTGAAGATTTAACATCGCGGGATACATCATTAAGAAGAGACAAATGCCAATAGGTATTGATATTTCTCCTATTTTAAATTTATCAATCGCAGCACTTAATTCTGGTAAAACTCTTGAAAAAAGAATACCAATAAAAATACAAAATCCGATCCAAATAGGTAAATATTTTTCAAAAAAACCCAGTTCTTTTTTTTTTGTATCTTGTTCGATCATTTAAAATCAAACTATTTTTTATTCTATATCTTTAACATTTATATTCATTAAATATTGTTTGAGATTTAAGTATATCGATTTGAATCTAAAAGGATCAATCTTATATATAATATTGACTTCTATAACTAAAAAACTAAATTTTATTCTTCCTTGAAGGAGAGTTTATATTGAACAAAAAGAGACAAATAGAATTAATAGAGACATTAGAAAGCTGTGTCGATATGAATAATATTGATGTTTCAAAATATTTTAAAGAATTACAAAATTTGGGGAAAAATTTATATAAAAATGATTTTTTTACAGATATTCTCAATTTCTGTAATATTTTAGGCAATGAAGAACGTTTGAAAATTATAAAAGTATTATTGAGTAAAGATTATTGTGTATGTGAGTTAGAAGCAATTTTAGACAAATCTCAATCTACTATTTCCCATCATTTAAGAGAGTTAGAGAAAATAGGATTAATTCGAGGATGGAAAAGAGGAAGATTTACTCATTATGAGATATTTAAAGAAAAAATAGAATATTATATCTTAACATTAAATAAATTGTTAACATTCAATATTAAATAATAATGAAAAATAATTATTTAACAATTCTTAGCATTTCATTTGCTCCTCTATAAAATTCGAAATCCACTCTTTCAATAGATATCTTATAGTTTTTAAATTCATTTTCTTTTAGAATATTTAGAAATTCTGATTTTTTATTATCAAGATTGATAATAGGAAAAATTCGAACCTCTTTTGAACAAATTCTAATCATCTCTTCTAAAGATGCTTTATGGAATTCATAGTCTAATAGGTTATCATAGAAAAATAATAAGTGAGATGAAATGACTAGATCTATTTGATTATCATTCAATTTGATTTTTGGTAAATACCCATAAATATAATATTTGTTTTGATATTTCTCATAATGTTTGAGAAAAGTTTTATATGCTGTCTCTCTTTGATTTTTTAAATGATTTTTATTTTTAAATATCTGCCAAATGAAAAAATGTTCTTTACCTTCAAGTTTTTCAATAACAATATCAAGATCTTTAGCACATTTTAAATTAAGATAATTCACATTATTGATATAGATTGGATCTATAGCTAGAACATCATATCCTAGATTCTGAGCCTCAGAGCAAAAGGAACTTACTCCTGATCCGACATCTAATATACGGATACCATTTGGTTTAAAATCATTAAGTCTGAACATTTTCTCATACTCATTGAACCTTCTTCCTATCAGTATAATTTTTTCATAGTCAAATTCTACTTTTTTCATGATTTTTATTGTTATTTAATAATCTTCTAAATTATATATTTTAAAAAGAAATTACGATAATTCTTTAAAAAAAAACCCGTTGTTTATGATTTATTCATTCCAACGCCAAACGGAAAATAAACTGAAATAGAAACAGGAAATTGAATATCTTCTATTAATAAAAAGCATTTATTTTCATAAATATTAACTATATTTATTTTTTAAAAATAATTAATTATACCTAATAAGACTTTATATAAATAACTATAATTTTTAATTCTAATTTTTTTACTTTTAACCTTAATAACTAATATTCAATAGAATTCAATCAAGTTATATTGGATAGGAGTTAAATGAATAAAAAAAAAAAAAAAAAAAATGACTAATTTAGACCATATTTATAGCCAAGACCAATAATTAATCCCAAAACCAAAAGGAACACACCCATAAATATCCAAAAGGGATCCATTATTCATCACTTCTTTATTTTTATTTTTTCATTTTATATATATATATACCTCAATATACTATTATATAATTAGATATTTAAATGTTATGAAAAAGTAAGAATCATCCATTTAAACCATTTTAATGAATATTAAATTAGATTTTTTTAGAGAAATATAGAAATGTATATTTTTTCAAAATATAAAGAAAAAAAGAAAATCACCTTAATTAATCACTATAAATTTAATAGTTATTGATTAAGTAAGAGCATATTTATACACAAGTATAATAATAATTACTACAACTACCACTAAAATTCCTATAAATATCAAAAAAGGATCCATAATATTTTTTTATTGATTTTTATTTTGATATTATTATTCAAGAATTTATATTTGTTTCGAATTTTTAAAATTAAAAATATTTTATTTCTTATATAATCCAATTAATTCAGCAGATTCAATTGAATGTCCCTTTATTTTTTCACTAAAATTACTCTTCTTCACATCTTCCAATTTATTTGCATCAAGAGCGTAGATTTTAAAAAAATATCTATGGGTTCCACTAGGAGGTCTCCCTATAATGAGGATTTCTCGAAAATTGAAGGGCCTCCATATCCTTTTTTCCCAAAATCATTTTCTAATTCTTCTCCTGGAACTGGTCCTCCTTGGTATATCTCTTTAATATTCGCAGGAATGTTAATAACGATCCAATGTACCCAATCTCCTACTGGAGCATCAGGATCATTACAAGAAATGGCGAAGCTTTTTGTTCCATCTGGGAAATCTTCCCATTCTAAGTGAGGTGATAAATTTTCTGCTCGATACGAGAATTTCTTATCCATTAATTCATTATTTTTAAAATCATTACTAATTAATTTCATAAATACAATTTAGATTTATTTGATATTTAATAATTTTGTATTTTTTTGAGAAAAGGGGCTTTTTAAACTATTAAGATTTATAGAATAAAATTATATAATTTTACCTCGATATTCTCCCCATAGTGAATTATTAGATTTTTTTTTTGGTTTATCTTTTTTTAAATAAAAAATACCATCTTCATATTTCTTAAATATTAATCAAAATTAATCATATAATCAGTTATAATTTCAATTAAATTCTCAATAACTTCTGGTAATCTATCTCTTCCAATATATTCTTTTATAGAATCATCCAATCCAATTGTAAAAATAGCTTTTAAAATACCTGCTAATAATTCGGGATCTTTATTTATTATAATACCATCTTTTTGCCACATTTTAATAAATAATGGAAGATAATCATAAGTTTGAAGATATTTTTCTAGCTTAGGGACATTTCTCGTTTTTCTAATAATATATTCTCTTATATTTTTATCAGCGATTTGTTGAATGATTGGATTTTCTGTTGGACTCTTGATATGAAATCGTAGGAACTTTTTAAAGACTTCTCTTGGATTGCTCTTCATATCTTTAATTATTAGTCTCATTTCTTTAATTAGTTTTTTCTCAGTCTTTTTGAGAACATCAAAAAATAATTCTTCTTTAGAATTATAAAAAAGATAAAAAGATCCTTTCGATATTCCAACAGAATTAGTCAGTTCTTCAACATTTGTTTTTTTTACACCATAAATTTCAAATAATTCTATTCCTTTTTCAATTAATTTATTTCTGATAATTCTTTTTTCCTCATTTGTAAAACCTTTTGGCATTATGATAATATAAAATAAACATTTCTTTAAAAGTTATGACTAAGTGACCATTTGACCTAAATGTTTATATAGTCATATTAATTATATTAAATTAAAAATAAGAATAAAAAGGGTCAGATTAAATGTTTATAGAAAAGCTAGGATTGAATAAAGATTCACTTGCTAATAAAGTGGCTATTATTACAGGAGCAGGTAGGGGAATTGGGAGGGAACTTGCAAGAGCTTTGGCTTGGTTAGGAGCTAATGTAGTGATTGCTGAGATTAAAGATTATGGTAAAGATGTGGAAGAATTAATCAAATCGGAAGGAGGAAATGCAATATTCATAAAAACAGATGTTTCAAAAGAGGAAGATATTAAAAATTTAGAGAAAAAAGTAATTGAAAAATTCGATAATGTTGATATTTTAATAAATAATGCATATTTCTCTATGGGGGGAGAAATTAAAGATTTATCTTTGGAGGAGTGGGATGAAGTATATTATGTTAATATTCGTGGAGCTATAGCTGCAATAAAAACATTTTTACCATATATGCTAAAAAAGAATTTTGGAATAATCAATACTGTGACTTCTGCCGAAGGTATGCCCTATATGGCACCTTATTTTGCAACAAAGACAGCATTAACTTCAATTGGAAAATCCTTAGCTGCTGAATTAGATGAAACAAATATATCTGTGTTTATCTTTGGCCCAGGAATGATTGATACCCCCGGATTGAGGGAATCTATTCCTATTATTGCCCCTATGTATGGAATGACTGAAGAAGAATTTATGAATCAAGGAGTAAATCCGGGATATGAAGGATTAATGCCCGCAGATCATTGTGCAGCAGGATGGGCATATACAATAGTTCATGCAAAAGATTACCATGGCCAAATTGCTGAACCATTTTCAGCTCTTTTGAAATTAGGATTGATAGTCCAGAAAAAAAAGAAAGACATAAATATAAAAAAAATAATTAAAAACAAAAAGGAAATGAACAAGTATGTTTCAGAAGCTTTAAATACCACCAATGAAGTACTTAAAATTGTTGAAAGTATTGAAAAAGAAACACAAGATTTAGGATTAATGGCAAGAAAATGGATGAATAGGACATTTGCAAAAAGAGTCGGTATGAAATTAGGCAAATGCATAGTGATACTAAAAGAACTCAAAGCTGAAATTCAGGAATTATCACCTTTTAATTCTGATAAGAATCAATCAGATTTTAATGATACCGTTAAAAAATTCCCTTGGTATATTGAAATATTAAAAAATCTTGAAATTCATTTTAGTAAATGCATAGATGATGCTAAAGGATGGATTAAAGATGCTGAGGAATTGAAGATTGCATTAGAAGCACTACATTATAGAGGAACTACAGTTCAGAAATTAAAAGAATATTTAGATGCAATTTATGAAGTCCTATGATTGCTATTTATAATATATTAAATTATTTTTTTATATTTAAATAATTAAAAATTATTTATCTTTAATTTATTCTCCTTTTGTAAATAAATTCCAATAATTTTAGATTTCAAATAACTCAACCATCACAAGCACAATTATGAGTCAAGAAAAAATTCAAGATAAATATATAATTAATCTTTAGGTTCAATTCTTACAATTTGAGGTGTGATATCAATTCCTTTTCTTTCGATTTTTGATATAAATCGCTTATTAACATCATCCACTTTATATTCCAATAATAATGAAATTAAGATAAACATTAGTATGATTAAAAATGGGTCAATAAATACAACTATAATTATAGTTACGATATCATTACTTGTTTGGAAAAACTTATATAAGATTATGATATATGTAGTAACCGTTGAGATTCCAATATAACCTTTAATTAATGAGGTAAAATCGCTCCCAACGCTTTCGATGTCTGGTGAAACACGATTTTTATATTTTTCTTGATTTAAAGAACACATTAATCCCGAAGATTCTAGAATCCAAATAGGTATTATAATTACGGATGCTATTGGTATTCCAATTAAACAAGTAGTCATCTCAATAGTAACAGGTAATCCTTGAGCATTCGCATCTACAAAAAACAAACTATTAAATTCACCATAAAGAGCAATGTAAATTCCAATGTTAATAGCTAAAAAACCAGGAAAAAAGCAACGCAAAATAATTCTTTTACCTGTCAATTGCTTTTCTGGTTGGATTACAAAATATTCATATCTATTAAGTTTTAAGCCTTTATGCAAATTTGTCAAATATTTTGCTCCAAAAGGACCAATAAAATACATCAATAACATGAAACCAAAATCAATAATGAAGAGTAAAATAAGATCCGAAATGTAATTTCCAGGTAATATGGGAATTAAGTTATCATCAGCAGAGTTTGATAAAGACATAATAAATGAAAAAGAAACAGCGAAAATCATTATAAAAAGTGAGATAATAAATGGTGTAATAAATCGCCTTTCCATTATAAAAAATTCCTTCTTTAGATATTTGATTAAGTAATTTTATAATAAGATGGTAAAATATTTTATTTATTGTAATAGTTATGATGAAATTTCTATATATAATTAATTATAATTATGTGAAAATAATCAATGCATGTGTAAATCTTGTTTAAATTTATTAACCATGAATTAATTTTGATGAATATCCATTTAAATTCTATTTTTAATTAAGTTTTTTAACAGTCATTAATAAGTAATATTAGATAATTTTTGTCGATAATAAATAAATTGTTAAAATAAGCAATGTTTTTAACAATAAAATCGTGAAAAAATTTATTATTCTTAATTTCCATTAATTTTATGTCTAAAACATTTCTTTAAAAAAAAGGTGAGATCTAAAGGATGCCTCCAAAAAAAACTACATTGGAATATTTTAACATAATAAATCCTTCAGAAGTCAGGATCAAAGAAGAGGATATTTTTCATCGAGAAAAATATAAAGAAATCATCAATTATTTAAAATTAATATTAACTGAATCAGAAGATTTAGAAATTAATAATTATATGAAATTAAAAGGAAATCTCTTAATTAATATTCATTCTGGTACAGATATTTTAGACTATTTAAAATTAATCACCTCTAATTTTTACATAAATTATATTCAATTGAAAGAATCCAAAATATTAGATAATCCCACGAATTTTTTCGATAATTTTTTTGAGTATTTATCAAAATTCGATGAAATTTTGAAATCTGAGGAAGAAATCGAAGAAAGTGAGGATTCAGAAAGTAATAACAACAAAAAAGAATTAAAAAAAAAAAAGAATGTTTTAGTAATTAATCAAAATGAAAAATTTAAAGACATTTATGAGAATGAAAGTGTCTTAAATAAATTTGTATATTTTTATAAAGAAAAAGACAATTTAGAAGAACTTTTAAAGAAAAATTTCTTATTAATTTGGATCAATCAAGATTATAATGAAATTATAAAGAGTTCAGATGAAATTTTTGATGTTTTTGATTCTTTAATAAAAATCCCATCTATTAATAAAAGTGAACGCCACCAAGTTTTAAAACATTTTATGGAAAAAAATAAAAAAATCACCTTTGATGTAGATGTAATCACAGATCTTACCGAAAATTGGGAAGTTAAAGAAATTAATCAACTATTAAAGATTGCTATTTTAAAGCATCATCTTAATTCTGAACTGAATACAAAAAGTAATGAAATTACTGAAATTATTATTAAAATAATTGAATCAGGAGAATTTATACCCTCATATAAAAAACATCTTTTTAATAATCATAAAGATAAGAAGTTACAAGAAACAAAGGATCTCATAAGTATAAAATTACCTGGAAATGGAAAAAACAACACATCCAAACATGATATAAAAAGTTTTATTGATAATATCAAATCAGAGAGTTATTCGGATTTCATGTTAAATCAATTATATGAAAATGCTGCTTCAGAAAATTATAATAATCTTGTAGTTATTATTGATAAACTTCATAAAAATGAACATTTAGAGGAAATTGATAGGAAATTATTATCTAAATATCCTTTCATTTTAAATGATCCCCCTGCAAAAGCACAAATCAATTTAGAAAAAGCAAAAAAAAAGATTGATTTGATTAAAAAATCATTTGGAAAATAAATAAAATAGAGGTTTTATATTTTGAATGTTCAAATTCAAGAAGAAAATACTGATAATAATAAAGATTATTCAATAAAAAATAAAGTCCATATTACTAAAGTAATATTAGAAAATTTCCTCTCATTTAAACGAGATGAAGTGGAATTTAATAGTTCAAAGTTTATAATAGTTCTTGGACCTAATTGGTCAGGTAAAACCTCTATCTTTCAAGCTCTAAAATTTGTATTAGGGAGTAATGAACGTGATTTAAGGTATCAAAAATGGTCAGACTTTATAAGACATGGTCAAGATCATGCTATGGTAGAAGTTACTATTAAAAAGAGGGGGGAATTATATCAAATTAGACGTACTGTTATTAGGGATCATTCTCCTTTTTATTCTATAAAAAAGAAAAATGAAAAGGATTTTGTGAAAGTTAAGACTAATCAAGTTCAAGAGATCATATCTAGTTTAAACTATAATCCAGATAATCATTTTGCATTTGTTAGTCAAGGGCATATTGACCAAATAAAGGAATTAAAACCAGATGAATTATGTTCTTTTCTTGAACATGGAATTGGATTGAGAGATTTAAGAGAAGAAATTTTACAGCAGAAAAGAGATATCCAAGACTTGAATAATGAATTAATTTCTCTTAAAACGCGAAAAAATTCACTTAACACTAGTATGGATTCACTTAAACCTAAATTAGAACGATTAGAAAAGAAAAAAGAATTATTAAAGAGAAAAAGCAAGCTTGAAGATGAATTATTATGGGCTAATCGTCAAAAATTGCTATTAGAAATAGTTGATTTAACTGAAGAAGTAAAAAAACTTGATTCTTTAATTCATAAAAATAAGCAAAATCAAGAAATCAATTTTAAAGAAATTCAAAAAATTAGCTTAACGGTTAATAATATTGAAGATACTATAAATGATCTTTCTAAAGAATTAGGTGAAAATAACTATAAAAAAGAAGATATAACAAAAAAAATCAAGAAATGGCAGAATGAAAAGATACAATTAAAACAAGAGCTAGATGATATATTTGATGAAATTAAGAATTTAAAAAAACAAGTAAAAAATCATAATAAACAACAGGAAAAGATCCAAGCAGATATTAATTATATTAATTCTGAAAAGAACAAAATAGAAGAAGAAATAGAGAACTTATTTAAAGAACAGAAGGAACTATTGGAAAAGATTGAAGAAAATAAAGTTTTTCTTGATGAATATAATGGAATAATTTCAGAAAGAGAAAATTTAAAGAAGAGGATAGAGGATAGTGAGTTATTAATTAAGGATATTGAGAGTCAGATAGACCAATTATTTCAAAGTTATAAAGATATAAACCACAAATTAGAAAAAAATAGATGGTTTTTAGAAAATCCTACAAAAGATATATTACATGAATTTGATTTTAAACTTAATAAAGTCACAGCAGAATTATTCACTTTGGAAGAAGAGATTAAAAGATTAGAGATTAAAAGAACTAGTGGATTAAATCAATTCCGTCATTTACAAAATTCCCTTAATAATCGTAGATTAGTTCTACCAACAGAGATCAATATTTTAAAAGATGATATTAAAAAACGTAGTTTAGATGTTATTGGTCCTATAATTAATCATATAAAATATGATGATAGTCTTAGTTATGCAATTGAATCAATATTGGGTGAGAAATTATTATATAGTTTTGTTGCAAAGGATTGGGAAACTTTAGATTTGTTAAAAAGATTAAAAGATAAATATCATGCATATTGCCATATTTATGTTCCAAAAAAAGAGAATATCCAACCATTAATGGATTTTGAAGCTGATGGAGTTTTAGGTTATCTAGCAGATTTAATTAAAACAAATGATATAAATATAAAAAAAGTAATTTATTCAAAGGTTAAGAATTGTTTAGTAGTAAATGATTATAGAACGGGAAAAGAGATTTATAAAAAGTATAATTTTAAAGGTAAATGTGTAACCCTAAAGGGAGAACAAATAATTTCATATAAATATGTCTATGAAACTCCTTATCTTAAAAAATTAAAAGGTTTATTAAGTACAGGAACCCAAAAAGAACAAGCAGATCAATTAGAAAAAGAAATTGAAAATTATAATACTAAAATTTCTGAATTAAAAGTTAAAGCATCTCAATTGGATAATACACAGAAAGAATTATATAAGAAGAAGGAGATTTTTAATGATCTGTATTATAACTACAATCAAAGAAGAAGAATTACTACAAAAAAAAATAATTTGTATGAAAAGAAAGGGGAAATTGTAAGATCTAATATTAGAGATCTAGAAGAAATTAATAGTTTAAAGATCCAAATAGAGGAACTTGAAAAACAACAAGAACCCGATTTCTTCAATTGGAATGAAAGAATTAAAGAAATTCCATTTCTTTTGGCTAATTTAAATGAAAATAAGAAAGGATGGGATTCAAAATTAGAAGAAAATAAACAAATGATAAATGAAGTTAACCAAAATATAAATAAAATCAATAATAAATTAGAAATTTTAAATGAAAAGCATGAATCAAAGAAAGTAGAATTTCAAAATGCTGATAAAGATGCATTTGATATATACAAAGAGTTGGAAAATGTAGAAAATCTTATTCTTGAAATAGAAGCTAATATAAAAAATCAAAAAGAAAATAGAAAACAACAATTAGAAGTAAAAAGTATTTTAGATGAAAAAAGAGTTGAATTAGAATTAAAATTAGAACAAGAATCTATTAATTTAAATCAAATAAACCAAGAACTTAATTTAAAGAATGAGGATTTGGAGAGAATTGATTCAGAAATTGGGGATTTAGTCGAGGAGAAAAAGATTGAACTTCGACCTATCGAGGAGATTCAAGAAGATCTTTTTTCCATCGATAGAAAAATACTCCAATATTACGATGTTGATGAATCTATATTAGTTGAAAAAGATTATATTATGTCTTCATTAAATAAAATTTCAAAAAATCAAGAAGATATGGAAAAAGATATCAATGCAGCAATAAAAACTGAGAAAGAATTAGAGACAACTTATTACAATAAATTTCAGAATGTATTGACAAAATTAACAGAAAAGATTAATAATAAATTTGATGAAACAAATATACATGTTTATTGTGATTTAACCCTTATTGGAGATTTTGAAGAACTTGGTGTGGATATTAAAGCATCAACTTCAAATAAACCTTTGCTTTCTTGTACCGCTTTAAGTGGAGGTCAAGTTTCAATGGTAGCAATTGCTTTAATTCTTTCATTACAAGAAATGCATCCATCACCTTTGTGTATGTTTGATGAAGCCTCTATGTTTCTAGATGATAAAAATGCTGAAATCTCTTATGAACTAATAAAATCAACTTTAGAAAGAAATCCAATACAATTGATTATGTTTTTACCAAAATCATCAAATGCATTATATAGACTCGCAGAGAAATTAATAGGTATTGCAAGAGTAGGAGAAAATGAAATTTCTACAGTTTTTAATCCAAAAGTAATAAATAATAAAGAAAAATAAATGATTGAATTCAAAGAATTATCAAATGAGATTAAAGAAAAAATAAAGAATATTTATGATGATGTTAAAAATGGAAAAATTTCATTATTGGAATTAGAATTAGTACCAATTTTTAACGAATTAAAAAATACTTTAAATATTTTAAATATAGATAATTATTCCAAAGTATATATAGAAGCTTGCGAGCTTCTTGATGATAAATTTAAAGAATTCCAAGATTTATTAAATTCTCTAGAAGATGAGAAAAAATTTGATATATATTTAAAATCTAATCCTCGTGATGCTGATATTATAGAACTATTTAATGATTGCTGGATAAAAGAATTCAGTCTTCAATCTTTATCTTATGATTTCTTAGAATTTAGTAAAAATAAATTAACTCAGGATAAAGCACCCCCTGTTATAATTGAGCATTTAAGACGAGATAATGTTAAAGAAGATTTTATATTAGAATTACCAACTCAAAAATTTACTGAAAAAATGTTGGAGTTTTTTAAAGAAATAGAAAATAAGTTACCTTGTTCTTTTGATAAGATTTTTGATGGTATTCAAGATCAAATAGAAATATATGAGAAATTTGTCTATTTGCTTCATCTATTACAAATAAAAAAAATAAAGTATAAGCATGAAACATCCACAATATATATTTAAAGGTGAGTTAAATTAATCAATTATCATTTTTAATGTATTTTTTAAGTAAAAAAGTTAATATACATCAAATTGGAGCAACCAAGCAAGAAATAATTGATGCTTTAAAAATCAATGGGAGAAATGAATCTATATATTTTCAAGAATTAATAACAAACTTATCAAAATATGTTGAACCATTGGGGCTTTATATAAGATTTAATCCCTTAGATGACCATTGGTTTGTGTCATATGATGATGAGATGTCAAACTTAGTTATAGCAAATCCATTTAAAGGTAAATCTAAGTTAGCAGCTACATTATTTTGTGTGATTATTTGTTCATTTTCAAACTCAGGGGTATCAAGAATTAAGGAAATTAAAGAATTACGAAAAAAAAAAGATATTTTAGATGATTTAAATATCTTACAAAAAGAAGGATACATTGAAATAAATGAAAAAACAAATGAAGTCAGATTGACACCTCTAATTGGTTACCAATTAGATCTTCAAAAATTATTTACTAAACTTTCCTTGAAACTAAAGTCAGATGAATTAAAACTGAATCAAGAAAAAGTTCCTGAATATAATAATAAATAAAATTTTATTTTTTTTAAAATAATCTTATTGCACTATTTAAATAAAATTATTTCATAATATGATTATGGATCGAGGAAATCAAATCTATAAAATTACTGCTAATGAGGATGTAAAGGTTATTGGATTTATTGTGACATTCGGTTTAATTTTACTCACAATTGTTATGTCACAATATGGTTGGACCTCTGGGCTTATTTTTTGTATTTTTTGTATTATTATATTTTATTTTAGTTTGATAGGTAGTTTAAAGTTTCTCATTATATATGAAAAGGGGATATTTATTCGGAGATTTAGAAAAAAAATCTATAGCTATCAAGAAATAATCAATTTTGATGTGAAAAAGAACAAAAGAA
>CAZGJX010000036.1:0-36044 GCA_964525635.1 uncultured archaeon | reverse complement strand
AATTGCTTCCTCCAAATTATTATATAATTGGTAATAAAATCGTTTCATCATTATTTTTAACTAAAATCAAGGATGAGATTGGAAAGAAACGAAACTATTCTGAAATCCATGAAATTTTAAATAAATATCAATTAACTGATAAAATTTTAGAATTAATAGGATTTAAAGTTATTTGGAATGGACTAATCCCTTTAAAAATTATTCCTAAAGTCTAAGTAACTAAATATTTTCAAAAGAAAAAATCAACTATTTTAGATTTTTTATGTATAAATTCTTTTCCGACAAAATCCTTAATGAATTTTATATTATGAGGGAATAATGTTTATTAAATAGCTATTAATTAGTTTTTTATTATCAATAATAAATTTTATTTTATAATCTTTTATTTTTTTTACTTACTTTTTAAATATTAAAAAGAAAATAATTTCCACGATAAATAAATATAACTAATTAAAACATTATGATAGAGCAAGATTAAATAAAAAAATAGGAATCCAATAATGATATCTCAATTAAATCAAACATTAAATTTTGTATCAAAAATAATCCTTGATTTTTCGAAAAATATTGATTTAGAAAAGCTAGATAAATCTACTGTTGATTCTTTTTTAGATAATATAGAAACTTATTCAGAAAAAATAGTTGTAGAAGCTATATTTAAATTATTTGAAGAAATTGATGATGAGAAAATTTTTATAAAATTATTATATGTTATAGATACTTTTTTGAAATTATATTCCCTTCCTTCAAGAACGATTAATTACTTAAGAGAAAATGTTAATAAGAAAAAAACTATGTTTAGACTATTATTATTATACCAAAGTTTCTTTTTTGCGGGATATAAATTAGAAAAATCAATTACAGACCTCTTCAAAGACCTTAATATAGATAATCATACTTTAGACGAGTTTTATGAAAATTCTATGAAATATATAGGATCTATGCACCAGTTTGACTTATCTAATAAACTATTTCAAGATACATATGAATTTTTTGAAATTGATAAAATCATAAATGAGATAAACCCTCTAAATGAAAAATCGCCTATTTTTAACTCTCAAGAGATGATAGGTTTTAATCTGCCTAAAAATATTGATCTAAAAATAAATAATATTATTAATCAATTAGATAAGATATACAATTCAATTGAGAAGAGAAAGAATTTTTTATTAGGACTTTCAGAAGAAATTGAAATCAAATCACTGATGAAAGATAATCTTTTACAATTTTTTGAAGCACGTGATTTACATTTTAAGGGAAAAAATAATAAAGCATTAATATTGATCAATCGAGTATTAAAGAAACATCCTAAATTGGTCCCAGGATTAATATTAAAAGGTGATATTCTTAGTGAATTACACCAACATCACTATGCTCTAAAATGCTACTTAAAAAGTATAGAGTTAGATTCATTTAAAATTCATGCTTACTTAAAATTATCTATTATCTTGCAAATAGGAGGATATTTTAATAGTTCCTATATATTGTGTGGTCATTTACTTAAATTTATTCCCTTAGATTTTAACATATATGTTCAATTAGCATATTCTGCTTACCAACTTTCAAAACCTTTTAAAAAATATCTTAAAGTGGCAGGGCTACTGAATCCCGAAAGATTAATTAATTTTCTAAACCGATTTTGGATAAAAGAAAAAATTGAATCCAAAGATGGGATAGATAAATTGAAAATAAATAATACTACTGTCTCTAAATTAGAAGAACTAATGACTCAAAATACTAACAATATTCTTAAATTCTTAATCTATTATAATAAAACTATTAATAATTATGAATCTAATGAAAAATTCGACGATCTTATTGTAGATCCCTTATACTTTTTCCCTAATAAAATAGAACATACTAATAGAAATCATTTTATTTTTGAATTTGGTATAAGTATCGCTTTAAACATGGTTGAATTAATACATAATCTAAATATAGAGATAATGGTATATTTCTTCAATAAAGAATTCTTAAAATTTTGTTTTAAGATTACTCATGATATAGTCAACAAGATTTTAGAGAATAATTTAAAACATAATAAATCAAAAGACTCTATTTTTCTGGATTTACTAATTTCTAAAAAATGGATTGAAGATGCATTAAAAAAGTCATTTGAAGAACCCTATTTTTATTTAATAAAAACCTTGATTCCATTAAGAGAGTTCTATGAAATTATACAATTATCACTCAATGAATTAGCTGCTGATTGTGTCTATTGTCCCGTTAAATGTTTAATTTATACAGACAATGTATTTCCCAATTTTGAGGTATCTTGTAGTGATTGGGAGGAATTCAATGAAAAAAAGTACGTAAAAGAATTAAATACTATCCAAATTGAGTTTGAAAAGGATTTTCTTCCTATTTTAAATTCTTTTGAAAAATGGTTGAGAGATAAAGAATTAAGCGAAAAAACAATTCAAGAGAAACTTAATATTTGTAAAAAATTCTTAAAATTTATTTTTTTTAATTTAAAGATACATTTAGAGAATTTTAAAAAAGAATTAAATGAAAATCTACTAAATCTCTTTTTAAAAAAATATATCATTGATTACAAATGGGTTAAATCAAAAACTGCTATGAAAAAAGTACAACGAGGACTCATCAGATTCTTAAGCTATCTATCAAAAGAATTAAATTATTTTTCTGATAACAATTTAAAGAACTTAAAAAAAACAATAGAAAATGTAGAATTTCAATGTTAATCTAAACCTTTTCTTCTTGCTTTCTGTTATTAAAATAAGAATCCGATTAAACAGTATAGAAAGCTTACTTTTTTTCTATATTACCTTCTTTATTAAATCGTTATCGGATATATATATTTTCGGATAATATTTCATAACGCCCATACCTGCTGTACGGTTTCCCCCTACATTAGTATATTGACCAAGTTTACATAAAATTTCTAACCATTTACAATTTCCTAAATAATCTTGATTAACGTATTCATAGTCATATATCTTGTCTAGACTTTTCAAAAGATGTGTATAGTAATTTTTATTTATCTTAATAACTCTATATGAAACATTTCCAATTCCACCAGCCACTGGGCGAGGTTTTCCAATGTCCCTTTTAACGGACTTCATTTTATAACCACTAATATAGACATGAGCATTAATCCAATTTATAAAATAATCTTTATCTATTTCTGAATTTTCCTCATTAATTTTATTCCAGATATTAATTAAATTACCGAATAAAAGATTGGGAATCGGGAATCTTACAGAATAATCTCCCATGCTTGTGTTAAAATATACGGGTGTTGGAAAATTTATATTGAATGATTTCACTGATCTCGCTTCCTCAATTATAACCGTTAAATTAATTCGCTCGAATTTGATTTGAGAGATATAATAATCTTTCTGTCCGATTTTAAGTTTGACTTTTTCAGTAGTTATTAAATCTTGAATAAGAGCATTGCTAAGATTTTCTTCAGTAGATACAAGTATAAAATCGATTTTTGGTATTTTATTCAGAATAATACAATTTATAGAATAGGGACGGATTTGTTCATATTCATGGAGTATATGAACTAATTCAGGTTTAATTTCATTTAACCATTTCATAATCACTCCACGAAAAATATATCCGTAGGGGTGCTCATATGGTTTTAGTTGACCGTCTTCAGGATATAATTCGAAAGTTAATTTTATCATTTTGAAATTTTATCTAATATCATTATAAAAGTTATAGCATATTTTAAATTAATATTATATTTTTCTTTCATAAATCTTTCTTTTTAAGCTTTCATATGCTTCTATTTGGTTAAAAAAAGATTTTCTTTTAATAATTAATATTTTATTTAATTAAATTAAATGAAAGAATTTAATTTATTTAAATTAAAAGTTTCTTCTTATTTTAGAAACTTTACTAGTATTTCTTTAATTGATTTAATATACCATATAATCTCAGGTTATATCTTAATCTTAATATTAATTTTAAGCTATATATAATTGATATCTCATTTAAGATTTAATAAAATATATTGAAGATTAATCTTGAAAAGGAATTTTTTATAGATAAATTCTTCAAATTCTTACAAGTATTCTCAATTATTAAATAGTTGATAAAAAATGGATTTATCGTTAAAATAAGATATTTAATTATACATTAAATATTATTATTGGTAATAATAGAATTTTTTTATAAAGAAACTGTACTTTTGAACAATGATCATATTACATGGAACGTGGATACCTTCTGATAATGGATATAATGGAAACTTCTTTATATGGGGTGAGAATCTATTATCTAATATGGTAAAACGTAGAGGAAGGATGCCTAAAATTCCTCTTCATCCATTTATGGCTAATCAATTTGATCTCTTGAAGGGGATAGAATTGTTACAAACAAATAACATAATAGATATTAGTAAAAAATTAAGTTCTGATAATATCTCTTTCTTATTTCCTACCATCTCAAATATTCCACAAGCTTCAAATTATATATTAGCTAGAAATGTTCCCAATAAACAAATAGAGTCAATAGATTTACGTCCTTGGGTTCTAAATGGTTTTAAAATACCGTTAAAGGAGGTATTTTTTTTTCTCTTCTACCTTTCTGAAACAACAGATAATAATCTCAATACCCATCTGGGTAATGATTTAATTTTCTGGAGCCAAGTCTCCAAGTATACTTTAGAATTATTATCTAAACAAAGATTTATTCCAAATATTATAGAATTGGATAATCATAGTAAAAACAGATATGCGAAATGGAGTAGTGTAATTACTAAAGATGATAATAAAAATCGCATTTCTATATTAATTAAATCAATGCCAACAGTATGTATTGCTTTTCTTCAAGAAAACAAAATCATTAAGTCCAAAAAATTTCTCTTACAGCATTATATTAATTCTTGTATTAATTGTAATATTCAGAATTGGCTAAATAATTCAAGGATAAATTTAAAAAAAACCTCTCTCGCAAATTATTGGTTAAAATCTTTATTAACGGGGCAGTCTTTACAATGTTCATTTACAGAGTCTGATAAATTATTGAAATCAATAACTCGCTGGGAGGATCAAATTAAAGAGGAGGAGAAAGCTTCATTTAGGACTTGTTTTCGCATAGAGGCTCCTGATGAGAATGATGGTTCTTTGGGTCATTGGATTTTACGATATTTCCTGCAAGCCATTGATGATCCAAGTTTACTCGTGCCGACCGAAAAGGTCTGGGGAGAAAAAAAAGCAACACTAAACTTTCTAAACCGCAAATTCAACCATCCCCAAGAAAAATTGTTAAAAGACTTGGGATCTGCTTGTCGCATCTTTCCCCCTATCGAAATTAGTTTGAATTCAATTACTCCAACAGAAGCCAAACTTTCAATAAATGAAGCATATCATTTTCTAAAAGAATCAGCAATACTATTCAAAGAAAGTGGTTTTGGAGTTCTCATACCCCCATGGTGGAAAGACAATGGGATGAAAGCGTCTTTAGGATTAAAGTTAAATCTAAAATTTAAGCAAGTACCTAAAACTGGTATGGGTATTTTAAATTTTAACAATGTTATTCAATACGACTGGCAAGTTGCAATAGGAGACACTCCCATTAGCAAGGAAGATCTTGAGAAATTAGCAGAATTGAAAGTACCTCTCGTACAATTTCGGGGTGAATGGATCGAATTAAAAAAATCAGACATCGATAAAGCTTTGAACTATTTCAAAAAAAGCCATTCTGGAGGATTAGAACTCTCTAAAGCATTAAGATTGACATTTAAAGTTAATGAGAGGGATCAAGAACTTCCAATTATGAGTTATAGTGCAACAGAAAATTTGAACAAAATTTTCAACCAAATATTGGGTAAAACAAAAATAGTAATGCAAAACCAACCAGTTAAATTTGAAGGTAAATTGCGTCCATATCAAAAAAAAGGATTTGCTTGGTTGTGGTTTTTACGTCAATACGGTCTTGGGGCATGTCTTGCTGATGACATGGGGCTTGGTAAGACGATCCAATTACTCGTGCTCTTGTTAAAGGATAGAGAAGAGAATGGGAAAGCAACAAACTTATTAGTCTGTCCAACCTCAATACTTGGAAATTGGAAAAGGGAATCGAATCGGTTTGCCCCTTCATTTGATGTATTCATCCATCATGGTACAAATCGAATGGATCTAAAAGAATTCATAACTAATGTGAAAAATTATGATCTTATAATAACCACTTATGGACTTATACATAGGGAAGAAGATAAATTCTCTCAAATAGAATGGAATTCCCTTATATTGGATGAAGCGCAGAACATTAAGAATTATTACACTAAACAATCTCAAGCTGTTCGAAAACTTAAGGCAAATTATCGGGTTGCTTTAACAGGAACACCAGTCGAGAATAGATTATCGGAACTTTGGTCAATAATGGATTTTCTAAATCCAGGTTATTTGGATTCAATCACCAATTTCCATAAAAAGTTCTCTCTTCCCATCGAGCGATATAATGATATAACAGCAAAACAACACCTTAAAACCATCGTTCAACCCTTCGTGCTCCGCCGACTCAAAAATGACCCTACTATTATAAAAGACTTACCTAAAAAGATCGAATCAAATGTCTATTGCAACCTAACAAGAGAACAAGTTACTCTTTACAAGGCAGTGGTAGATGATATATTGCATAAAATAGATGATGAAACTGGTATCAAGAGAAAAGGTCTTGTACTCTCGGCTCTCACCAGATTGAAACAAATATGCAATCATCCTGTACACTTTTTAGGTGATGGTTCTGAAGTACATCGAAGATCAGGAAAATTAAACCGTTTAGTAGAAATGCTAGAGGAAATTGTTTCTGAAGGACATAATGCTTTAATATTTACACAGTTTGCTAAAATGGGTGCAATTATTCATAAATATCTCCAAGAAACTATTAATGCTGAAATCTTCTATTTGCATGGAGGATTATCCCAAAAGTTGAGAGATAAAATGATTTTAAAATTTTCGGAAATGAATGGTCCAAAAATATTTGTGCTTTCTCTGAAAGCAGGGGGCGTTGGCTTGAATCTTACCCAAGCAAGTCATGTTTTCCATTTTGACCGTTGGTGGAATCCCTCTGTAGAGAATCAAGCAACAGATCGCGCATATCGCATTGGACAGACCAAGAATGTGATAGTTTATAAATTTATATGTGAGGGGACACTTGAGGAAAAAATAGATGAGATGATTGAAAATAAAAAGGAGTTAGCCGAGAGTATAATTGGAACTGGTGAGAGCTGGCTAACAGAGATGAGTACTGATCAACTTAAAAATATAATGACATTACAACAAAAAATAGATTCTTAAATATTAATTAAAAACAATTCAATATAATAATTAAGGTGAAATAAATGAGTTGGCGATATTATTCTTACAAACCCTCCAAACCGATAAAGGTTGAAGGGGGAATTAAAGCTAAAAGCAAGAGAGGAGATATTGGTGAAACCTGGTGGTCAAAACGATGGGTAAACATTCTTGAATCATTTGGATGGAATAATAGACTTGAAAGAGGTCGGAGATATGCTAGGGCAGGTCAAGTAATAGAATTCAAGTTAAATTCTGGAATAGTTAATGCAAAAGTTCAAGGTACCGTAAGAAAACCATACAATGTAACGATTCAAATTGAAAACTTAAATGTAAAAGAATGGGAAAAAATAATAGATTTAATGGCTGAAAAAGCAATTTTTGCTGCCAAGCTCTTAGCTGGGGAAATGCCTCAAAATATAGAAGAGTTATTCGAGTCTGTAGGAATTCCATTGTTTCCTAAATCCAAGAAGGATATAAAAACCAATTGTTCATGCCCGGATTATGCTAATCCTTGCAAACACATAGCTGCGGTACACTATATCTTGGCAGAAGAGTTTGATCGGGATCCATTTATGCTTTTTGAGATTAGAGGTCAAACGAAACAAAACATAATCACATTATTGCGCAATAAAAGAAGTAAATATGGAAACAATTCTCAAGATAATTCAAAAAAAAAAATTCTTGTACAAAAAAGAAAAAATTTTATATCTCCTGAAAACTATTGGAAAGGCGATAATTTAGTTCCATTTACATTAGATATTACTATTCCAAAAATTTCTGCAAGTATCATAAAAAGAATGGAACCTCCTGATTTTTGGAATAATAAAGAAGAATTCGTTAATCAAATGAGTAGGTTTTACGATAAAATCAGTAAAAAAGCTATTGAAATAGCTTACGATGAATATAAAGAGTCTTCAAATTATAGATCTATTCGAGATATATCAGATATTCAAAGTGAGTCCCATGAAGAAAAACTTCATGATTTATTCGAGAAAGAGACTGGAAAAAATGCAATTTGGAGAGGAAAGGAAACAAAAGGATATTTACAATGGAAACGTAATAAAAATAAAAAATAAAAAATAAAAAAAACACGCTTAAACTCAATTATTTCTCTAAAATTATTATTTATTATTTCCATAGCTAAACAACCTAGCAGGAAATTTGATAGAAATATTTAAGATCTTAAAAGAATATTCCAATATAAAAATCAACAATTCACCTAATTTCTTACACAATATCTCATATTATTTTATTAGCTAGCTGACCGAAATATTAAAAAGATATAATGCATTTAGCATTAAAATTATTTTTATACAGATAGTTTTAGAAATGTCTCTAATACATCAATATTGTAGTTTATCCACTAAGATTAAAGTTATCAAGATTATTAAAAATATTAAGAATTAGTTGCCATTTTTAATATAAAGTGTCCATATGAAGTTTGGAATATATCCTTTGATTACAAGAGCTGATATCAGCAAAACCCATATCGAATAGAGTCCGAATGAACTCATTTCCAATTATTTATGATTAAAAATAATAAATTTCATAAATTAGATTTGAAAATTTAAATCTTTTAGATTAGAACCTTTTTTAATACAATTTCATACTAACTTTTTTTTTCGCATAAATAAAAATTAATTATTTATATTCAAACAATCCTACATAATTCTCTTAGATATTTCTTTCTTTTTTTTCAAGTTTGAGCTAGCTTATAAATTTTCCTTAAAAAATAATCTATTTATAATCGCTATCGTCTTCTCTATTATTATAATACTTCTAAAATCTAATTTATTATTAATAATATTCCCAAATACTCTTATAGAAAAGTGAATAATTATTTAATATAAAAGATCAAAATTCAAAAATTATCTAAAAATTAGATATGGCTTCGAAAAATATTCAAATTGTATTTAATAGTAAAGAAACTAAAAGAATAACAAAACCAATTCTCTTTTATAAGCCAAATAAGGTTTATTATTTTACAGCATTTATAAAAAAAACAGGTCAAAAAAATGAAAATATTGATTTTTATCATGAAAATATAAACTTTCTAGAAAAGGAAATACCTTCTTTGGAAATTGTCCATCAAGAATAAGATTATACCAATTATATTAAAACTATTCAAGAAGTTTCAAAAATTATTTATACTGAGAGAACTCAAGATCCTAATTGCAAATTATTTATCAATATTGGAATAGGATCCAAAATTACCGCAATAGCATCAACGGAAGCTTCCCGTTTTTGGAATTGTGACCTTATCTATCTTTATTCAACAAAATATGATCCTTTTAACTCAGGAGCTATTCATAAAGGGGATTTATTATTTCAAACGCCTAAAATCTTCCCAATTCAAAAACCCAATAAAAATCTTATTAGAATTCTTAAAATAATTCATAAAACTATGACTAATAAATATGCAGATAAAGATATTGAACCTTCTAATCCTTTCATATATAAAAAAATCTTATTGAATGTATTAATAGAAAAAGGTTTTCTTGATTTAGAGAGAAAACATTATGATCCTCGATTTAGACAAGCAAGTTACTATATGAAATTAAATCAACGATTTCTAAAACCACTCGCAAAAGAGCTAAAATATATCAGAATAAGCAAGGATAAGAGAAATAAAAAATTTTTTATTACTGAAAAAGGACAATTAGTTCTTCAGATTTTTAAATATTTAATATAAATTCATATTTCCAGTTAAAATATTTAAGAGCATGAATATAGTTAATTTATATAAAAACCTATTTCATTTGAATAAAAGTTTTTTAAATCCTTATACGATAGAATATATAAATCTCCAAACTTATCAATATTTTTTAGCTTTATTTTTTCATCTTCACTTAGATATGTTGTTATAATATATTTCTGTATAGCTTTTTTAACCCATAATAATTTATTATATTCTTTTATTGGAAACTCTTGTGTATTTTTACTATTCTTAAAAGATAACTGTAATGATTTATATTTTTTGATTATTTCAATAGCTTCTTTGTCTTCTTCTATAAATATACTGTATGGATTCATATTAGATATTAAATTAAAATCCATTGAAAGATTTAAATATTCAAATTTTAACATATAACTTTGATATTTTAATCTTTCTTCTTCCATTTTTCCATCTTTAAAGAAATTATCGATATTTTCATAATATTTATTCACAATAGTATAAATCTCCTTCTCTTCGTAAAGATATGGAAAAGAATCTTTCTTTCGAGTTTCTTGAAAAATTTCTTCAGTTAATCTAAGTAAGTGAGAATCATATATATATTGGCAAAAATTTCTTTTATTTTTATTTTGATCATCTTTTATCTTATATATTTTAACAATTCCCATTGAAATATCATCTCTATTATTGCGGTTACATCTTCCAGCAACTTGGATAATACTATCTAAAGGTGCAAAATCTCTTATTACAATATCAAAATCAATATCTATACCTGCTTCAATACATTGAGTTGAAATTAAAATTATTAATTCCTTGTTCTTCTTTTTAAATACAGAATCTGTATTACTTTCAATTAAATTTTTAATTTTTTCAATTATTTTAGATTTACGTTTGGGTGTTTGAGTAGCTGCAAGAAATTCTATATGAACTTTATTTTCTATTGACTTTTGTTGTATTACATAATCTTTTATATAATTAAATGTGTATTGAGCTGATCTTCTTGTATTTAATACAATCAATAAATTTATCTTTTTTTTTACATAACCTTGAATAGTGTTTGTTAAATTCTTTAGAAATGAACAGAAATCAATAGTTCCATGATATTCAAGTCTTACTCTATTAATTCCATTTAATATCCTTTTGTAATCTTCATCAGTTATGATTTCAATTATTTTTTTTTTGTTTTGAGGGGTGCTATTATTTTTTAATTTATTGATATCCAATATCTTCGGAAGAGTTGCTGACATCATTAAAATGTTAACAAAAAATAAATTATTCATAATTAATAAGGATTCTTCTAAAATCTTCCAATATTTTAGAGGAATTGATTGTATCTCATCTAAGATCCAAGTAAAATTAATTATCTTTGAAAATTTTATTGCTGAATTTTTATCTGTTTTGAATAGAGCATTAAATAACTGATTAAAAGTTGAAAGGATATATTGTGAGTTCCAACTTTTTATAAAGAGTTCAGCAGTAGATTCATCATATTCTCTATTATTTTCTAAATTAAAAATAGGTTCAGTTAAGTGATGGTGAGTTAAGAAAGATGTACTTTCAATTTTTTTATACCCTTTATTAATAATCCCTAAAAATTGTTTAATGGTTAACTCAACTTGTTCTATAATACTAAGGAAAGGAAGTGCATATATTATTTTGGGATTAATTTGAAAAAAATTATTACATTCAAAATTAGATCTTGGAGACTTTATACTACTTGCATAACATAATCCTGAAAAAGTTTTTCCGAATCCAGTAGGAACAGAAAGCAAACTTATAAGGCTTGTGTTTTCTAAAATTTTCTCTGCCATATTGTTTACTTTATTTAATATATATCTTCTTTTTTTATTAATGTCAATAAAATTATCTTTAAATGTTTCATTTGGAATGAGATATTTTTTTTTAATAAGATAATTTTTAAGAATTTCATTAAATCTATTCGTAGTTAAATTATTTGAGATAGAAAATCCTATCCCTATTGTGGAGTTCATTTTATCCGATTCAAGTAAAATTGAATGCATTAGTTTTCCTAAAAAAAAAATCTTGTATGAGAGATATTTAGATATTCCCAGAATTTTTCCTTGATACATATATAAATTATGATATAATTCCTTAAAACGGAATTTTTGGTCATTTAATATCCTTTCTACAGTACTAAAGATATCCTTTGTAATTTGGTTAAAATTCTCATAACTTTTTTGAAAATTTTTGGTAATTATTATAGAATTGTTTTTAAAAATATTTGGGAGTATTATTTCATTATATAGTTTAATTATAAACTCTTTACAACTATTTTTTAATCTTTTTTTATGTCTTAAAATAATTTCTTCATTAAAATCAAGTACATTTACTGTACATAAATTTTTAAGATTGCTATGATGACTTCTCACAATTAGCTGACTAATATAAGCAAAATGATTATATATATATGAATAATTACTGGATTGAATAAATTTACTTTTAAAATCATCATTTATATAACTGTCTAATACATAGAAAGTAGCAATAGTAAAAATTGATGAAAAAAGACTATGGTTTTTCAGTATTTTAGAATCTAGGGATTTATTTTTTTCTGATTTAATCCATATCTGAAAGTATTTTGTTGCTTTTCCTATATCATGAGTATATGATATTATTCCTAAAGAAAATCTGGTTAATTCGTTTAGAAAAGATTCTATATTTAATTTTAGTAAATTTAATCTATCATTTGAAATTTGAAATACTTGATTTATATGTTCCTGAAGGGATTGTCCAGGTCTAGCTAATATTTCATTATTTATCATAATAATTCCTTTTGGTAAAAGGAATTACCAAAATGGTAATTACCAAAATGGTTATAATATTTGGTTTCTTGTATGTGAATATAGCATAAAAAATAACTTTAGAAAGAAGATTGAAATCTAGAACCTTGAATGTATCTCTTTATTCTTTTATAAATAAAATAATTCATAATCCATCTATATAGTTTATATATCCTTTAAATGACTATTTACAGAAATCTAATTGAATCAGAGTTACTTTCAGTAGAAACTAAGGCCATTTATTATATTTCCATTGGAACCGCTTTCCATTTTACCTGAAATAAGAACATGATTCCAGATAATGCCATTTAGAATTATTTCTATTTCATTGGAAATAAAGATTAATTTTAGAAATTCCACTGCAAATATATTGAAGCCCAATTAAGAAAGGGAAATTATTTTCGAACAAACCCAAAGAACTTTTAAAATTTAAATCTTTTTATCAAAATCATGATAAATTAGAAAAAATTTTTGCATTTTTGATTTATATATATTAGTATTATGAAAAAAAAAAGAGTGAATTAGGGGTAAGCTCGTGACTAGAGTGCTGCTGCAAGGAAGTTACTACGTTGCTTGACCAAAAAAAGGTAAAGTAACTTATTAAAGAATGACGAATAATTATTTTAATATGGAGGGATAATCATGGTAAAAAGCAATAAAAATAAACACAAGAATCCTCGGGCAATTACTAAAACAAAATATCGGCTTAACGCTCGCCAAATAGACATTGCTAATAAACTTGGATTAAATCCGAAGAAGTTTGGAGAATTAGTTCCAAACAAGTTTGAACCTTGGAAAGAGCCATTTGGCATGTTTATCGAAAGATGTTATCATAAGAGATTTAAATGAAAAATAAATCCTAAATAAATCTCCTGCCTTTAACTTTTTAAATTTAATCAGTGTTATATTTCAATCTTCTTATTGTAGCTATTAAATTTTCGTTGGGAAATAGTATTTATCTCAGATTAGATTTTATTTAATAACTCGATTAATATTCTTGTTATTTTCTATTTTTAGAATTTCTTTTTATGAATTAATAAACATGTAAGAGAATATCAGGGATGCATTGTAAGAACTTTTTAGTGAAAATGAAAATAAATTAGAATAGTATTGAATATATATACAAATCTAAGAAATAAATTTTTTAATTCTAAAAAGTTTATGAGTGATAATGCCAGAAATTAGTTTTAAAGAATTCATGGATCAGGTTAAAGAACAATTGGAAGGATATTCTGTAGAGATCCTCAGAGACATCCTTTATGAATGGGCAAGAGATACACACCCAAATGAAAGAGTTATTTTCTTACAAAAAATTAGACCTCCCCCAGTGAAAGTAAAATCATTTACAGATGATGAATTATTGGAGGATATTGACGACTTGATGGAACGTGTTGAGGATGGATCATTTTGCAATGGGTGGGGATGGGATGATGAGATCCAAGACTCGAGAGACTGGGGGGATGAGAGTTGGGTAGAAGAAGTCGATGACTTTTTCAGCAGGGCTAAAAATTCAATAATGAATGGCGATTATAAGGTTGCAAGAGATGCATATTCTAAAATATTCGATATTCTTGATATGGCTGAAGAACCAGGACATCTTCCGGGTCAAGATCCATGGGAAATGGTAAAAAACGACCTTGATGAGGTTCGAGCACTATATTTTCGTGCGATTTACCTATCTACCCCTTTAATAAATAGACCTCAAGAATTATTCGAAGGAATGCAGAGATTTAATTATTATAAGGTGGATGAAGATTTAAATATGAAAAATATAATAAATGTTTTATTGAAACCTCTTCCTGATTTTGATTCCTTTTTATCCGCGTGGATAGATTTCCTAAAAAAATCTAAAGGTGCTTTTGCCAGCCACCTCTTACGTGAAGCCGTTATGATAAAGGAAGGGATTCAAGGGATCAAAAGTTTAGCAATAAACGAGGGCAAGTACCATCCAAGATCATACCTCGATTGGATTGCTATATTAGAAGAAAAAGGAGACTATCAAGGGATGATAGAAGCTGCTAGAAAAGGTATTAATGAGATACCAGAGGAATATACAATAAGATCGGAGATTGCCAAAGGTCTTGCCCGAGCAGGCAAAATGATTGACGATTTAGAGGTTCAACTAGAGGGTTTACATTACTCATTTATCTCTAATCCATCATTATTACAACTTATCTACCTTATCCCTATTGCAAAACGATTGGGTAGGTATGAAGATGAGATCAATATAGCTATAGAAAGAGTAAATTATCTGCTACAAAAGGATAAGGAATCCATATCCGTTAAACCATTGCAAATAAGGTATAGAGAGGATAAGGCTTCAGCAACAATTACTCTACTCTGTCAAATATATTTATTGGATGGAAAATTTAAGGAAGCCTTTAATTTATGTCAAAAAGAGGGATTTTTGGGTTGGAGTGGATTACGTAATCCTAAAGCTATTATTGTTCCATTTTTTCTTAAAATTCTTAAAAAAAAAGGTTTCCAATCGCCAAATTTAGAATTTCTTTGGAATTGGGTGGTTGAAAATGCTTGTTTATATGACATCAGCAAGCACGACATTGATAAAGAGTATAAGAGAATAATGAATGATGTGTTTTCTTCTGTTCATCTTCCTAATACAGAAGCAGAAAGATATTTACAGTTATGTAGTAAGGAGGTCAAGAATCGAGTGAATGCTATAGTTGAAAACCAATACCGAAATAGTTATAAAAAAGCAGCAAATTTGATAGCAGCATTATCCGAAGTAATTTCCAGTCGAATGGGTAAAACTGAGGGTAATATTATTATTGATACCTACAAAAATAAATTTCCCCGTCATAGAGCTTTTCAACAAGAACTCAATAAGGCAATATCATTAAATTAATATATTTCCTTTTTTCACTTTATTTAAGAAGGGAGTTCGAACTTATTTTTTCATCAAATTTTTTATATTTATAATTTATTAATAGAAGAGGCATGTAAATGTTATAATGAGACTTGAACTTTATAATGGACCTGACGAGAATCATTAAAAAATGAAATCACTTCGAATTCTTGTTATCACCAAAAAGCATTTTTCCAAATTATTATTCGAAGTTCGAATAATTATTTTACTCATCCAAACACATCAACTGAGAAAATATATGTAAGAATATATTGTTAATAATCTATTTAAATTACAATAATAATAAAATAAACCAATAGATTTATTAAAAAATGGAAGAAGATCCTAAACTAGGACTCGCTTGGTTTAATCTATGAATATCTGATTATATAGATAATTTCAACCAGTTTCTATTTCTTAATGAATTTAACTTTCCTTTTTAATCTGCTTTAACATAATCTGATTCTGAGAGGATAGTAAAGATATTGTTCCCAAGTGGTTTAACTTTCAACTTTAAATCCTTATAGCAAGATTCCTTCTGTTTGATAACATTTATATCAAATCATCCAAAATGTTGGAATAATGAAAAGAGCCTTATTCGAAAAAACCAAAATAAATTAAATCCACATGTTGGGGAAAATATATTTTTTTCACCATGGAAATCATTAAATAAATCAATGAGATCTTTATAAGATAGCCATTCATCAACATTTAAGCGAGAAAAGAATAAAGCACATATAGATCTACTCTTATATGTCCAATCTGGTCTCCCACTCAGACTATATTCATTTAAACGATACCAATTTATTTTATCCCATAATGCCCGAAATAATAACCAATATTGTTCTTTTTTTGAAAGCTTCAAATAATAATTATCATACAACAGTGTTGGAACTAAATGCATCTTTTTTGAATAAGTAAACAATCCTAATCTTTTAGAGGCTAAAAATAAGAAGTGAATTAGAGTGGTTTCTTTTTGGATAATATTATTTTTCAAATTTTCAGGTTCGCTCATCAGTGAGTTTAGCTTAAGAATGTCATTTCTTTTCAAACAGAATAAATTTTGCGTCAATCCAATTCCATGATTTAAACCTGAAATATAATTTCCGAAAGTCTTAAAGTCTTTTACGATTGAGATTTTATCTATTAAATTTTCTGGAAGTCTATTAATATTTTCCCTTTCTGATTTCAATAATAAATTTAACTCATGTTTCAGATCATATTTTCTCTTTAAATTTTCATCATAATACCAAGCTTCAAAATCATCAGCTCTCGTCTCAGATTCAGTGTCTGTGTCCATGAATCGCTCAAATTTTTCTACATATTTACGAGGATTATTAAATTCTTCCATTAAATCTATATACTGGTCTTTGGAAATCTTTTTTTTATGAAAAAGGAAATTAAAAAATTTTTTAAAAGCCCTTAGATAAGGAATAATTGAGCTTTTTTTATGATCATATACTTTAAGGACACACCAACTTCCCAAAAAGTCGTATATGTCATATCCATCGACTTCGAATATACTCTGATCCACATGAGCAATTAGATAACGAGTTACAAAAAATTTTATTAAGTCTAATTGATTTTCGACATATGATTTTTTGTGTCCTTTTCCTTCTAAATAAGACATATATTCTACCTCTAACTGATTAAACTCGTCATAAAATGAGGTATCATCCTCTCTATCGTTATCATAATTATATACATCCACTTTATTTCCTTCCTTTTTTAATTTTAAAACTATTCAATATTAAATTATTATCCGAATAGGTTCATATTTCGTAATAAGTATCAATAGAAACTATTATTCGTAAAAAAATGGTGCTATCGAGATTAATTGATTCCCTTTTTTTGAAAAAGGAGTAAGCGAGCATTTTATTATACCCTCTCTAAAACGCTACTTAGCCCATCACCATCGAGGAAACGCGGCAGACCAAAAGGTTCAAAAAAAAAATCAAAGAAAAAGAAAAAATCGAATAATAATAAGAAACATGGAAAGAAAGGGCTTTTTAAAATATTCTATAATGGGTCGCGAGGATATGTGAAGGTGGATCCCTATAGAAAGACGCTTAAATTCAGTAAAAAGATAAACCCAAAAATAATCTCCGTATTACAAGAGATTTTTGAACTGTTTGTCCGAAAGACAATCCAAAATAACGTGGGAGAAGGTTCAAATAGCGTTCTTCAATCATTATTGAAGCTTTCTGGTCCAAAAACGATATTTGCAGTTGAAAATAAGATACGCGGTTTTGTAATTATCAGAAACGAGCCTGAATTGCTATTAAAAGTAGAAATAGCCAGGAATATACGGGGTGATTTCATTAATTCCGATTTAATCACTCCAGAATTAGCCCATTTAATGAGTCAGGGGTGCACTCTTGAGATTCAATAAAAAGAGGATAATTTATAATTTATCATTCATTTGGAAAATTAACCAAAAATCCTTTAAATTCTATTTTTCTTTATCTAAAAATTTACGAGCTAATTGAGATTGTAACTTTTTATTCTTTAAAATCTTTTTATAGTTCATGATTTACTCTTGTTTTCTTTTTATTATTCTCTAAATTCCCCGATAGTTTTCTTTTTTTCTAATAATAAAACCCTCTAATCTGTTGTATTACTCTTTTTACCCCAAATCATTGATTTAACAAATCTTTATAGCGTTCTGAATTAAGAGAATCTAAAATTTTTCTGAAAATTGATTCTTTCTGATAAAAACTTAATTTTTCCCGTAAAAATTCAACAAAAATTTGTAAACTATGACAAAGCGATTTAACTTGTTCTGGTGTGACTCCGAACCATTTTTTAGCAACAAAATATTCAAAGAAAGATTCATATTCAGTAAAATTAATCTCGTCTAAAGCTTCCTCCGAATATCCTAAATGATATTCTTGGAGAAAGAGAACAACATCGTCTAATACATGTCCACTTTCTATTTTAGGTAATTTTTTTTTTGAAATTAAATAGTTCAAAAAACCATGTAATATAATTCGTAATTTACTCACATATGCTCTTTGCTCATTATAGAGTGTAGAGAGATTCATTCTTTTTTTAGTATCACCAAATAATTTTACAAGATCTGCTCTGCTTAGTTCGAAATCTATCCTTTCCATGTGGGTTATCCTTACAATTAAATTGAAAAAATTTTACTATAAATGATTATTTAAAAATGAGATTTGAGATTAATAATATTAATTGTTAGAGGATTAATAAAAAATTTCTCAACCAAGGGTTTGATTATGAGGTTGAAAATTAATCTTTGTTTCCGACAAAAACAACCCCTCCTTTTTTCCGTATTAGTGATAGTATTGTTATGTTTGGAATAGTAAGCCCTAGGTATTTCCTACTCCAAGGGCGTTTCAGGATCATTGAGTGCTTGATCTCCTTAGGCAATACTGCCCTCAACTGCTTGATGACTTCCTCGCAGTACTCTTTCACGATATCAATATTAAGTTCTTCAGGAGCATAATTTTTGATGTATATTTAATCCTTACCCAGTGTTGCTAACATGTGAGCCAGGTTTGCTTTCGCAACCTTGCTGTATAACTTCTGCTTTTCCTTGTTGAACCCTTGCTCGAGCTTCATATTTGTTTTTATTGTTTCAGGAAAATCATAATATCGGAACAATCTAGCAAGGAGGATTCCCATAAGCGACACATTCGTGCATGATCTCAGCAATAATTTGCCTTTTATCGGGTTTAAATGCAGAGTAGAAAATGGTTTCATAAAGAAGATTGAAATATTCATAAAATTGAAGAAGAAGTATTTGAAAAATATAATATCATAGAAATAACTTCATAAAGAAGATTGAAATTTACTTGCTATAATTTTATAGCATTTATTTACTTAAAGTAACCTAAATAGTCTCAAAAAAAGATTAAAACAAATATTTACGATGGAAATTATTAATAAATGGTATTTATGAGTTTAAAATAATACGGTTCAAAGAATAGTAATTACCATTAAAATATTTAAATGTATGATATTATCCTGAAAATACTTAAATAAGGGAAATACCTTATTTTCCTTATGACAAATGTTACTTTTAGTATCGATGATGATATTCACAAAAAGATGAAGGCACATCCAGAAATCAAGTGGACGGAAATTCTTAGGAATTCAATCATTGAATATCTTAAAAAAATGGAAGAAACAGATATATTACAAATAGAAGAATTTAGAAAAAACTTGGATCCTGAGGTTCTTAATATGATTAAAGAATTAGATGAAATGGAAGAGCACAAGTTTCATAAAAAGACTAAACAAATGGAAAAGGAAAGAATCGAAACTCAGCAAAAGCTTGAACGAGGTTAGAATCTTATGTGGGTTCTTGATACAAATATTTTAATTAAATGTAATAAGTTAAAAATTATTCCTTTCAAGAAAGATCTAACATTTACAACTATTTTTTCTTTAATAGAATATCCAATTGCTTCTAGATTTGAGGAAATTTCTATTATATATCCTATTTTCAAACACTATGAGCAAAGTTTAAAATATGCTCTTCTTCTAAGAAAAAATGGTACACCAATACCCATAATTGATATTTTAATTGGGACAATTACAGTAGAAAAAAATATGGTTTTAGTTTCCGAAGATTCTCATTTTATAGATCTTCAAGTAGTAGAACCCCGCTTAAAATTAATATATTTAGAGAGTTATATAGAAAAACTTCAAAACTTTGATAGAATATAAGTGTACTGCCATAACCTGAAGATTATGGCTTCCTATGAGTACACAACCGCTTTTACTATGGATTGACCTGTTTGTCGTAGAAAACTATTCCAGCGTATCATCATGGACGTGATGTGTTTCATCATTTAATATCATTAAATTATCAAGTATTCTTACTTGCTCTAGAAAAGAAATCGAACCTATAGACAAATCTTTTAAGGGTTTTTTTCCCAAAATGGAGTCTACTACATTTTGAGGGGGCCATTCCTTTTCACGGGATTCATAAATCTGCTGTATATTTGTTAAAAATCAATTTCCAGAGGGGTAAATAGATTTATTTTCACCTCGGAGAATTATATTAAAATTTCATTTACTTTTTAAAGAAGGAGGTATTAAAGATAATTCGTTGAAATTCCTCCCAGGACCAAGATCTAATTCCAAGTGTGAATATTCATTAATAACCTCAGTAATATCTTTAAATTTTTTATATTCAAAAAGATATATAATTGTTTCTCCAGCTTCTTGTTGACCAAAATAAAAATAAAAAAGCACCCCATTTTATAAGGTGATTTTGTTTAAACGAATAATTTAGAAGCTGTTTTAGTATATTTGAAATCCCTGGATATCCTTATCCGGACCATTTATCAACGAACTCTGTTATTCCATCAACAAGGAAAATCTTACTTGGTCGGCGACCTATTTTGATGACATAATTATCCCCTTCCTTAATAAGAAAAGAATCAGGGTTTTCATTTGCTTTTCGATCTTTAATTTGGGGTATTTCCCAATCATAATTAATGTATGATGCCATTTGAATTATTTCACTTCGATTTCAAAAACTTGAGATGTATCATTCCCAAATATATCGATTACCTTAACTAAAATTTTATATGTTCCATTTTCATTATATGTATATGATTCAGATATTAATTTAAGTACTCTATTCTTCTTAGTTCGATATGAGGTCCATTGATTCACAAATGTATCCTCCTTAAAGTTAAAATCAACAGCCCAATAATCGATATAATCAGACCATTTTGTTATTTTCTCTCGTACATCTTTAGGAATTAAATCTATATTAGGAATTACAAAATCCGTCAATTCAATAGAAACAGTTTTTCCATTTATATGAGTGTTTGTTTTTAAATAAGCTAAATCAAAAAATCTTACATCTCCTTTTCTAACCGCCTCTTCTTCTATTACTTCATTTGATATCAATTTTAAAACCAACTTTATTCCTTCCTTTGTTGCTTCTTTTTCGATTAGGTCATGTAGACCCATTTCCCACTCCCAACCGAGAATGTGTAGTTCATTAGTTCCCGCTTGAATAGTCTCTTTAATACTAGATAATATTTCCTCAATCGTAACGGGTGAATTTACTGAACCAATATGAATTAACGCTTTTCCTTTCTTACCATGAATATAAGTAAATCCCATGATAGGTTTAGCACCATATAATTTCAAAATAAATGCAAGATATTCATATAATATAGTTTGTTTATCTTTTCCACTAAAGCTATTATCTTGCCATAATTGTCTTTCATATTTTCCAAGGTTGATAATTTCGAAAGGTTTTACTTTATTGTTATATGTAGATTTTTCTTTAATAAGATCCTTTGAGTTTTTAATTTCTTGCAACCTTTTTCTTGTAAGATGAATTGAATATCGAGAAAGATCGCATCCGATCCATTTTCTATTTAATTTTTCGGCCACAGCTAATGTAGTCCCTGAGCCACAAAAAAAATCAGCAACAAGATCTTCTGGATTAGAAGAAGTTAGAATAATCCTTTTTAAAAGATTTTCTGGTTTTTGAGTAGAAAAATCTAAAAACTGTGGACTTGCGTGCATAACAATGGGGATATCATCCCATACATCATCAATAATTTTAATGTCTTTATTAATATATACTAATTTTCCATTTTTATCTTTTTTATTAACTAATCTTCCATCTTTTACTTCTCTGGCTAAACGTCTGATTGGTTTATCGAGTTTTAAAAATTGAGGATTAAAAATGAATTTATCAGTCTTGGAATAAAATAAAACAATATCATGATTTGATAAAAATTTTCTTGTAGAAGAAGCCATTTTACCATATCTCCATACAATCTCATTTCTAAAATTATCATATCCAAAGATTTCGTCCATGATTAATTTAATATAATGTCCAACATGCCAATCCAGATGAATATAAATGGAACCATTTTCTGCTAAGAGCTCTCTCATTAAAACTAATCTCTCATACATATATCTTAAATAAAAATCGAAACCCGATCCCCATGTATCTCTATATGCTTTCTCTTCTAAAATAGAATGCTCTTTATCTGTTTCTTCATTATTTGTGCCTAATTTTATTTTTAATTTAATATCGGCACCAGTAGTAAAAGGAGGATCAATGTAAATAAGATTAATTTTACCTGCAAATTTTTCTAGCAACGAACTCATTACAATTTTATTGTCTCCCCAGATCAACTTATTTTTCCATTCTTTATCCATTACATTTTCATTAATATTCCAATAATCAAAAAGTGTTTTTTGAACCCCATCTATTTTTGCTTCACGAATGGATTGTGCCTCATCTATTCTCTCGATTATTTGAAAAGGAAGATATAAACGATCAATATTTTTTATTTTTCCTTTATCATCGAATTTTGCAGGCCAAACAAGTTCAATCTTATTAATATCAATTTTTACCATCTGATTTCACTTTTTGATATGTTATTTAAGAATTAATTTTTAAATTTAATTATATTTTCATTTTTACAATACATTCTAAAATCACATTCATTACAGACCTTAAATTCTGGGAGGATTTTAACAGCAAATTGTTTTTCTTGTATTTTAGAAACGATATTATCAAATTATTCTCCTGTAATCTCAATATTTTGTTCAGTAAATCTAAATTCCATTAATGCATTGCTGTGCTTCTTTTCAGAGGGCCAATAAAACAAAAGTCTTGCTGAAGTTTTTCCATAACGCAATTTTAATATAAATGCATACGTACATAGTTGCTTAAAAAATTGATCATAAATTGGATCATTTGATTTTGGTTTAGTAAATGTTATGAATCAAAGAAATATCCTTATAGAATAAAGTAATCCCTATCATTTTTTATTTTTTATAGAGAAAGAAAATTTCTTAGTGTCCTATAATTCTTATATATCTCTAGATCACTTTCTTTTATAGTAATATTTATCCTCTCTTCTTATGGTGAGTTATATGATAGAAAATAAGTTACTACAAGAAATAAAATTCCCACAAGAAAAGGATAAAGAGCAATATAAAAAGCTAATGGAGCAAAAATCAAAAGAATTAGCATGTCCAAATGAACACTGTGAAACATTTGGAATAATAGGGAAAGGTAATATCCTATTTAGACGTAAATATGGGAAAAAACCATCTCAAAATCTTTTTGTATGTAAAACATGTAAAAAACGTTTTCTGAACGAAAAGGAACTCCCTTTTTTGGATTTCATTTACCTGAAGAGAAAATTCTTACGATTATTCGTTGTCTTGTTGAAGGAAATGGTACACGTGCAACTGCTCATATCTGCAATGTCCATCATGATACTGTAACAAAAATTATTCGATGATTTGGGACATATTCAGAACAAGTCTCTCGGTTCTTCCTAAAGAACTAACCCCTAAAAGAATGCCAATTAGATGAGATGTGGAGTTTTATTAAAAAAACAAAAAAATTTAACAGAATTTGAATATTTGGAAGGCCAAGTAGGAGATGCATGGATTTGGATTGCCTTTGATTCTATACATAAAGTTGTCGTAGCGTTCACAGTTGGAAAGAGGACTCTTCCAAAAGCAAGAGAATTGCTCCATATTCTTCAAGATAGAGTTTCAGAGACAAACCCCTATTTCACAAGTGATGAATTAGATCATTTTACTTCTGCCATTCTTGAAGAATACGGTATTGAAAGAGTTTTTCCGAAAAATGGAAAGAGGGGTCGTCCAAAAAAGCCCATCAAGGAGAGCCCTCCAACACTCGTATATGCACAAGTTCATAAACATCGATAGCAGGGTAGAGTAAAAAAGATTGATACTCATCTTATTTTTTGAACAGCAACTCAGGTAAAAGGGATCCTTTTGGACTTACATGTGAGTAATTCTGTTAATACCACTTTTGTTGAACGACATAACCTAACCATTCGTCAACAGAATGGTAGATTTCAACGTAAAACCTTACAATTCTCCAAAAAAAATGAATTATTCTTATCTCAATTAGATCTTTTTCTTGATTACTATCATTTTATTCGTCCCCATCAAACCTTACGGATAAGTAATCCTATGAAGTCGAAGAAATGGAGAGACCAGACACCATTGATAAGTGCTGGTATTACAAATCATATCTGGACTTTTCGAGAGTTATATTTTTATAAGATATACATTAAGAAAGGAGGTGAACTTTAACTATTATAGGACACTAAGGAAAATTTACTAAGTAAAGATAATTTTTATGAAAAAAAAGGACCTAGGATATCTTTCTGATATAAAGTTTTTAAAATCAAAATATTACTTATTTTTAAATCCATATACAGAGTATGCTTTTACTAAGTGCCCAAAATGTAGAATAATAACCAAAATAAGAAAATATTGTTTAGTTATAAATGTTAAACCCAATCATTTTATAATATTAAATATGACGTGTAATTATTGTCCGGATTATGATCTAATTATTGTAAAAAAAAGAGAAATTTGAACATCTTCTTACTTGTCTATGTGAAGAAAAATTTCCAAAAATCATTGGAAATAATTTTTTTATTTTTGGAACAATGGATCGTAAAATTAGTAGAAAAGGCGAACAAGAGATTCTTAAATCTAAACAATTAATAGAACATACAAATCCATTTAAAGATGTTTGGTCTTTTAAAGTAGAACCTGCTAGGTGGGTATATGATCCAAATAAAAATAAATAAAGATATATATTATTAAGTTTTATTTATTAGGAATATACATAAAAATATAGAGTTTCACTCTTATTTTACTGATAAAAAGAAAATTAAATATCAATCATGAGTTTTTTAATTTAATTCAATACAAGATTTCCAAATTTTTAAAGAATAATCTATTCAAATTTGTCAAAAATTATGTATTCTTAAAATTAATAAATCTAAAAAGCCATATTATTTATAAGTAGAAAAAAATAAAGATAACTACAGATAAAAATGGATGAATTCCGAAAAAAAAGATATCGAGATAAGATTAATTATATTGTAGATTGCATGAAATTATTATCGGTTGAGCCAAAAAATGAATTAGAAAAGCTTGGAATTTTCTATTCCCTTCAAACATCTATAGAATCACTAGTGGATTTAGTTGCAATGTCAGTTAAAGATTTAGGAATTCCGGTAAAGGATGATGAAAATAATATTTCTGAATTTGTAAAAAAAAGAAAAATTGATAAGAAATTAGGTGAAGAATTAAAAAAAGCAAATGGTATGCGAAATATTATTGTACATAGATATAACAATATAGAAGAAGATATTATTTTAGACTCAATTAATGATGTAAATATGTTATTAATGAATTGGATGAATGAAATTGAAGAGATGTTAGTAGATTTTGATAAGGATTGAAAAAATAAGGAAGGTACTTAAACCAATAAAAAATAAGTATGATGTTGTTTTATATGGATCTTTAATTAATAATAATGAACGACCTAATTCTGATATTGATATTGCAGTGTTATCTTACTTAAGAGATAAAAAAAAATTAAAGACGCTACAGTTTGATCTTTTTGGGATTGCTCCAATTAAATATGATATACGTGTGTTTGAACTCTTACCTTTGTATATTCAAATTTCAATCATTCAGGATTATAAGATAATTTTTGGCGATCTTTTAGACATCTCTGAGTATTTCTATTTTTACAGAAAAAAATGGGATGATATAAAACATCGAATTCTTTCAAATCAATTTAAAAATTATAAGGAACGCCTCGAGTTAATAAAATAATAATATTATCTCTACTAAAAATTATGTTGAGTAAAGTTAAATTAAATAATCATATTTATTCAGGACTCTTGACATCAAATATTAATAAATTCTGGATATGCTACATTTAAATTGAGTCGATTAATATGTTTTTTAAGATAAAAATAAAAATATTAAAAAGCCTTACTTTTTAGACTCAAGAAATTAAAATAAAAATAATACAAAATTAAATTAGATTATGCCATCAAATAAAGTTTGGGTTAAGATCCCTCCAAAACCTATTAAATTAGATCCAAGAGATAAAATTTTAATTATGAATGATGTGAAAAAATTTATATCAAATTCTAAAAAATTATCAAATAGAATTAATCGAATTGATATTCGAGGTGGAAGAATTTATCTTTATTATTTATATAAACCATTCCGATGGAACGATCCTAAAGCAATTTTTATAAAACCATTGATTGATGGGAAATATAACGAAATTATCTTTGCTAGAATTACCTTATATGACAAAAAGGGAATAGATTGTACAGCAGATTGGCAACGACACAATGGGCAATGGATTACCTTAATAAATGGATCTTTAAAAGAATGTCTTGATTATATTGATGATGATAATCAATTCTTTAACCTTGATACCTCTGAATATCCTTAAATGTATCGAATTTACTTCTTTATAAGGTTTTTAAAAATTTTTACTAAATATATACAATTCCTACTAAAATAATCTTTTATTCGAATCATTCTCTTTATCAATACAACATAGAAAATAGCTTCAGAAAGAAGATTGAAATGGAAGCTATCAATGTGATTAAGATTTTAAAGAAAAATTCAATTAATCGGAAAAAAAAAGAAATTAACTTGTTAAAAAAATGTTTAAAGTAATTCGGACATTTATTTTGTTATTAATTTATCGATTATTCGCTTATATGATTCTAAACGAGGAATAAGCCATCCTGCAGAATCTTCTTCACCTGCTTCATTTAAAAAATGAACAATAAGGAGCTTTTTAGATCTAGTTTTTCTTAAAAAGGTCTTTTTAGTTATATCAACTTCACGAATAGATTCAATAGGTATTCTTAAAATTTTTTGAGTGAGAATCATTTCGGAATATAATTCATTAGGTAAAAGAACAACTTGACTTTTTCCTCTAAGTTGCTTCCATCCTTTCGATTTTTGTCCAAAGAAATTAGCTGTTGAAGTTATTAAAATATTTTGTCCTTCAAAATGATCAATTATTTCAAACGCTCTTTCTTTTGTTCCCATGTTTAAAACACCCACTTATAGTATATAAATTTACTAAAAAACTTCAAGAAAATTTTTTTTTCATTATATTCTTAAAATCATACTTCCAGTCTTATTAATCACCCCTTTTTGTTCCTTGAATTATTTTTTAGTAATTAAAATTATATGTTGGTTAACTACATATTAAGTATTTTCACTAATAAAATTATTTTTTTTGTTATTAATCTGGCTTAGTTTATTTTTTCACTATTTTGGGGATGTTATGATGGAGATGATGAAAAAATATTTAAATATGAAATTAATTAAAATTTACTAATAATCATTCATGATTGAGGATTTGGTGTCGTGCGACATGAAGTCGTGTATTTGAATGCGTAAACTTGGAAATTACCAAGATGGTAGGTTTATTAGTAAATAAACATCCAAGAAGACGATCCTAAAACGGATAGGTGTGGTTGTCCATGGGTGCGCTGTTGGTAATGACAGAGTACTAAGCGTTGGAAAATGTACTGACAGAGGAGAATGCACTCCGGCTGCAGGCTAACCCAAGATCCTTATGGTAAAGAGAATGAACTTGCGAGTAAACCACGTAAATCCGCAGTGGCGAAATGCATTGATATGCCATGGTGTGACATGAAGCTGTATGATTGAATGCGGAACCTTGAGTATTACCAAATGATATGCTTGTCAATAGATAAGCTCTCAAGAAACCGACCTTAAGTTGGATAAGTGTGACTATCCGGACATGCGTGGTTGGTAACGACTGGGTATGAAGCTCTGGAGACAATGAACCAACAGGGGAGAATGCACTCTTACTGTGGGCTAGTCATGACCTCTATGGTAAACGAAAGTGAACCCATGATAAACCTCGTGAATCAGTGCAGGTGAAAAGCATTGATACACCTGGCTAAAATAGCAAAACTGTTAGTAGACATTATTCATGGCTTAATGTCTTTCCAACCGTAGAACAGTCGGGGGAGATTGGGTACCTAAGGGAGTTGGTGAAAGTTAATTATACGGAACATGGTAAGTCCGATAAGCCCCATACATTAAAATGGAATGGTATCTCAACCGTAAGGGAGAGGGAAGGCTTAGCGGATATAGGATGCTGGAAAAAGCGAAAGCCACTCTGTAATTGAGTGGATAGGGGCTACTATAATGAAAGAATAATTTATAGTGGAGGATACCCAATCTGAAAGGATGCAGACATCCAGCAGGTCTGAAAGAGAAAAAAAAAAAAGATTTTCTCAAGACTTATGACCATTGTATTGTCGTGGGTGCATCAAATATATGCCCGACAATCAGAAAAGGAGAAGGTAGACAATAATGATGCCATTGACCTAATCCGATGGATTAGAAGAGAAGGAAGTATTGAACTCGCCATTCAATAAGTTCTTTAAATTGCTAAGGAGAGTAATTGAGAAGATGGGATTCTTTAAACCCCAAAATCCTTTTCAAAGGAAAACGGTGACGGGATTCCTTGACGGAATAGTGGTGACACGAGTTCCGAAGAAGGACACGGTGACGTGTGGGATATTTCAGGCTCGAGCCACATGCGATGAAAGTCGCACGTGTGGTTCCAAGAGGGGAAAGGGCTGGCAACAGCCCTGACCTACTCGACCCAAAAGGCAATGCTGACAGTAAGCGATAATGACGTCTTATTGCTTTTCCGTCCGTAGTTCAGTCGTGAGAGAGCAAGTATCTAAGAGTATTGTTTAAAGTCAAACACACGGAACATGGTAAACCCAATATGCGGCAGAGCAAAGCCTCTGTAAGGAATCCCGTAAGGGCAATGTCATTAAGTTAAGGATTTTATATTTCTGTAAATCTTTATTTTTATTTTCTGTATTTTTTTAGGACATTTCCATCCTCTTCAAGTAAAAGCGAATGATTTAAATCACTTCGATCCTTCATCTCATCATGAGAAAAAAGGAAATTATGGCTTTAATCGTTAAGAAACTAAAAAATCAATTAGATCAGGATAATTTAAGTAATAAATTCAAAACATCACCACAATATTTTCAAAGAAAACGCCTCTTACCCCTCAAACAATTGGCAATTTTGATCCTTCGAGGACAAAAACTCCCATTTCAAAATGCCCTTAACAAGTTCTTCAGCGAACTGGGCAAGATAAGGGAGGTACCAACTGCAAGTGCATATTGTCAAGCAAGAGAAAAACTGAAACCTGAATTTTTCAAGGAAATAAATGACATTGCAAATGAAACGTTTTATTCTTTTAGAAAGGAGCTTGATTGTGTAAAACTCTGAAATAACCGGAGGTTATTAGCATTAGACGGCTCGACCATTAATCTTCCAGATACCCCCGACACGAGAGCAAGATTTAGTATCCAGGTAAACCAGTATGATGAGAAGGGGAAAGTTCAAGGGTTAATGAGCTGTTTATATGACATTCTTAATGATCTTGCCATCAGCGCATCATTAAAAGAAAAAACAGCCGAAAAGAAATTCCTTTTCAAGGAGCATTCCAATTATTTAAAGGAGGGAGATATTATTACCTTGGATCGGGCATATGGTGATTTTTCGGTAATTTCATTTCTTGCTTCTAATGCTATCAACTTCGTCATTCGGGCATCTAAAAATAGTTTCTCGGCGGCAAGAAAGCTTTCAAGCGCAATGAAGAACGATCCAGTTGATGGAGGTATCACAGATGACATACTTATTAAACTTGAGCAATCCTCCAGGCAGAAGGAATTTATTCGCCAGAAAGGACTTTTAGAGGAAGTAAGGGTTCGCTTCATTCGCTTAGTTTTGCCCAATGGAGATGTTGAGATACTCATTACTAACTTATTGGATTCCCAGGAGTTTCCTGCTTCGGATATTGGAGAGATTTACAGGTTAAGATGGTGTGTTGAGACCTTTTTTGATAGACTTAAGAATATTTTTGAATTACAACGTTTTAGTGCCAAGCTTTTGAACTCAATATTGCAGGATTTCCATGGTATTGTCTTCTTGACCACGTTAGAAAGCCTTCTTTCCAAAAGAGCTGAAGAAGAAATAGAAATTGAATGTCGAACCGCTAATCGCAAACATTTTTACAAGGTAAACCATTCTATTAGTCTTTGTGTTCTCTTGAACCGTATTGTCGAGCTCTTCTTTAACAAAAACTGCTCATTGATGGACTTGCTTGATGAATTAACATTTCTTTTCAAGAAGAATCCCGTAATTATTCGCAAGGATCGCATGACTCCCCGAGTAAAACCTACGAGTAGTCAGAAACTTTGGTTTTACAAATATAAAAAAAAAGTGATAGCTTAACTTAATGACATTGCCCGTAAGGGCAGCGGAATCAGACCGCTTGTGACAGTTGTGCGGACTCGTATTCAAAAGGTATGGGCTCCAAAGCATGCACAGCAATGTACCGATTCTGTTAATTCCCCGAACAGATAGGGCTAGTAAAAAAAAAAAAAAATAAGACCCATGGAGAACGAAAATGAACCTGTGCTTGAAACGTCGTGATACCAGGGCTGCGAAAGGGAATTGATACGCAGCTTGACCAAAGTAAGGCGATGATGTTAGGGTGTATATTATCGGGTTATACATCTTTCTGAAAGAATAACATCCGGCGTATAGCAGGCTCCTAAAGGTCATGTAATTGTCTTTACAAAGGAACTCTGTAAAGCTTCCATACTAAGGTAGGGAGGCAGAGATTGGGTAAAAGCGAATGCCTTCGGTAATGCGAAGGATAGGGTATATACCCAACTGAAAAGTGGCTGACTACCCATGACTTCAACGGAAAAGAATTGGAGGAGAATTCTAATGGAAGGAAGGCGTAAGACAGAGAATTCTATGCGCACCAACCAACGGGTGCAGATTGACTGGGATCAAGTAAATTGGTCTCAGGTCAAGCATCAAGTCGAAAAGATCCAACAAAAGATTTTCCGAGAGGCTCAAGCAGGTAATTTTATGAAAGTAAAGAGATATCAGAAATTGCTTGCACGGTCATTTTCAAGAAGATATATCTTGAATGAATGATCGTTTTCTCCTATAGGGTGTGAAATGGTGACATGAAGTTCCCGGGAGATATTCTGAAAAGATTTCTCAAAGGAGATATGGTAACATGATGTTGAGCACTTGAAACTTGAGCCGGATGCGGTGAAAGTCGCATGTCCGGTTCTTCTGAGTAGGGGGAGTTATACTCCCACTGACTCTTGAAACTCCATACTTTAAAAGGAAAAGTAGAGAAGATGGAAAAGTTCCAGCTCTTCAAATTTTAATGGAATGGTATCCCAAGCGTAAGTGAGGAGGATGGTTTAGCGGGCAGAGGAACTAAGAGGAAGCGAATGCCATATAGTAATAGTATGGATAGGAGCCTATATTGAGAGGATTTCGATGAGATATGGGAGATACTCCAAGTTGAAAGACTGCTGACTTCTTGGTGGTGGAGACTGAGAAAGTACCATGAAGAAACCATAACTATATGAGGAGTTAGACAATGAAAATTGAACAAATCTATAGACAGGACGACTGGTGGGATAAGATTAATTTCTCCCAACTGGAACGGAATGTAAGGCGACTTCAAGGTAGGATCTACAGACTATCCAAGAAAGGCGATAAGAAGGGAGCACATAACCTTATGAAACTTTTGGTTCGGTCTGAATCTGCGAAATTGCTCGCGATTTATATCATAACCCAGAAGAACAAGGGGCGAACTACTCCTGGTGTAAAAAGAAAGGTATATTTAACATCTAAAGAAAGAATGGAATTAAGTAAAGAAACATTTGATTATAGAACATGGAAATTCCAACCAGTATTAAGGAAATATATTCCTAAAACACAGGAAAACTGGAGGGCAATGATAGATAAACACAGAAGAAATCATAAAAAGAAATTAGAGAGGCGACCTTTGGGATTAATGACAATCAAGGACAGAATAATGGCAACAATAATTGCTTTTGCCCTTACGGCAAAGTGGGAAGCATTATTACATCCTGATATCTTCGGTTTTCGCCCAGGCAGAAATACACAGGACGAAATACAGAAAATATACTTAGAATTACTGAGAGGAGATAGGGTTATTTTAGATGCGGATATCAATAAATTCTTTGATAACATAGAACATAGTATAATTTTAGATAAAATACTAGTATTTCGTAAGGTATTACAAAGATGCTTAAAGGCAGGGATAATTGATAATGGAAAGAAATATCGTACCCTTAAGGGAATAATACAGGGAAGTCCTATAAGTCCGATTTTAGCTAATATAGCCTTACATGGATTACAACAGACACTTGGAAAAGATGGAACTGACGTTATTTATGCAGATGACTTAATCATAATGACAAGAACAAGAGAAGCTATGAGACAAATAATTCCGAGATTAGCACATTTTCTAAGAGAAAGAGGTATAACTTTAAAACGGGAGAAAACACGAATAACAGATAAAAGACAAGGCTTTAATTTCTTAGGCTTTACGATTGAACAACCACGAAGAAAACTCTATGTTAAACCGCAAAAGGAACGAGTAAAGAAATTTTTAAACCATATGAGATTTACTATTTGGTCTCATAAACAGATGGAACAGGGAAAATTTATAGCTAAACTAAATCCAATTATTAGGGGATGGCCTATGTATTATAGGTTTTCTGACGCATACAAGACATTTTCAAGAGTAGACCATGAGATCTGGAAATTAATATGGAGATGGGCAATAAGAATACATAAGGGAAAAGGAAAGTATTGGATATTCAATAGATACTATGAGAGGATAGATACACGAAAATGGACATTTGGGGTTGCGGAAACAGGTTATACATTAACAAAAACGAATGACGTGAAGAGACTGAAGTATAGATTTATAGTTGGGGATAAATCCCCTTTAAATCCCAATCCTAAGGTTAAAGAATATTGGGAAAGAAGAAGATACGAGGAAATTAGATGTAGGATGATATGACCATCTATCTACTATATTTTATTGCTTGACCTAAATATCTGGGAAGCGTTGACGCAGAACAGTAAAAAGGTACATGGTGACGTGATTGGAACTCTCTGCTCGAGCCGTGTGCGAGGAGATCCGCACGCACGGGTCCAAGGGGAGAACTGACTGGCAACAGCCCTGCCTTACCCGACCGCTCATCATGACGATTAAAATTCCTCGCCATATTTCAACCAATTTTTTATATTTATTTCCTATCATGAATAAGATTCTATTATAACGCTCAAAAAAGAGGAGTGTCTTTTAAATTGCTGGATTCATGGATAATGAATTATTGCCCTATCATTCAATTGGGGCGACAAAAAAAGCACGTGATTGCCATTTTCACTCGGATAGAAATGAGGAATAGGTGCTCTTAGCGGATAATGAGAGTTTATTGCCAAAGCGGGTTGAAATATTTAATAAAGGATCATTCTTTTATAAAATTAGTCAAATATAGGATTTAAATTTGAATTTTATTAATTCAAATTGATAATACAATTTGCATTTAATAATTATTCCCCGTCTAATTTAATATCATTTAAGCTTAAATTGATGAATAAAAAGATATCTCTGTTATATTATATAGCTGAACTTTATAACAGATAATTTATTTCATTAAATTAGATGAATATTCCTGCAATTCTTTTAATCCTGATATTGTTTGCCATTTTAATGGTTTTTTTTTCTCAAGATAAAATTGATTATTTTCCTATTTCACTTATTATAGGAAGTATTGCATTAGTCTCAATGATTCTCTTTTTTAATGTTGAAGAGGAACAGATTCTTGGATTCATCAATTTTAATACATTAATATTTATTTTTTCAATGCAAATAATCATCTATTTTGCAACTCAAAATAAAGTTTTAGAATATATCTCAATCAAATTGATACATATAACAAAAGGGAATAATAGAGCCTTTTTCTATGCAATATGTCTATTTACATCAATAATAGTTGCTTTTATAGAAGATTTAACTCTCTCATTGATAATGATTCCATTAATTTACAGAACTTGTCAGATTTTAAAGATAAGATCTGGTACCTATATGATGGGGATGACAATTACTATAAATATTGGAGCAATACTCACCCCTGTGTCAAGTTTGAAAAACCTTATAATTGCTAAAGAATTTGGATGGGGATTTGGAGACTTTTTTGCCAATATGGGATTTTTATTCATTATAATACTATTACCTACGGTATATCTTATAGATCGATTTATATTAAGAAAAGAACAAAAACCAACTGAACAGGATAAGAAAATCTTTTTATCTTTAATCAATCCAAAAATCGTAATCCGTAATAAAAAATATTTTATAATAACGGTCTTAATACTAATTTCAACCTTTTTTTTCATGATATTGGGATTTGAACCCGCTCTTATTGCAACCATCTCAGCAGCGATTCTTCTTCTCCTACATTATAAGAAAATAAGATTTTCAGATCTTAAGAATGACATTTCATGGGAACTTATAATAACATTTGCAGTTTTGTTTATTCTTTCTAATTCTTTATCTTTATTTGGTTTTTCAGAATTAATTTCCTCAGGTTTACTGGACATTATAAATAACAATATTTATATTGCTGTATTGATAACTCTAGGTATTTCTTCTTTATTATCTGCATTTCTTGCAGGGACACCCGTAACCATTATCCTTCTCCCAATTGTTTCAGTGATTGTGGGAGAAAGCGCCTTTCCTGCCCCAATTATTATTGCTTTCATAGGAGGAGTTAATTTGGGAGGTAATTTTTTACCGCAAGGTTCAGCCTGTGATCTTCTCACTCTTTCCCTGGCAAAAAAATATAGAGTCGCAAATTTAAATTACAAACGCTTATTAAAAAATGGTGCTTTATTTTCAACGATTCATTTTATAATGATTCTCGGTTATACAGTCATATATTGTTTAATTTTAAGCTAATAAATAAATGGCAATAGTCTTAAAATAGGGATTTGACAAAACATCTGTTAATAAGATATTTCGAGCCATTCATAAAGAAGATGATAGACTAATATTAGATAATTATATAATAAGAATTTTATTTTTAATTTATTTCATTTTTTTTCAATTTTTAACTAAAGTATTGTTTATTATTTTACTTTCAGGCTATATTAAAGGAGTCATCGATGGATTTTTATTTTCAGCTAAAATTATATTTTTGATACGATTTTCCATAAAAATTTTGTGAAAATTGTCCTTTGAATTTTCCGTTCTATATATATTTTAATAGAATTTCCATTATAAATTGAAATAATAGGAGTCTCATCTATAATTAAAATCACCTTTAAAATAATTGAGTAAATTATATGAATTCAAAAAACATAAGTCTTGCTATAAATATATACAATTTACATTATCATCAAAAGAAACTGCAAATATTATCTTTGATATTAATATCAATGTTATTTTTATAATACTTTTCATTAAATAACTTTATGTTATTTATTTTTTCTTTAATATTTAATTTATTAGCTAATCCTTAAAGCAGATTGCTAAAGAGAAGCATCAAGATAATTATTTTTTATTATCTTTGAAAAAATGTTATAATTTTATAATAAATTTTATCAGTATATTCTTTTAAATTTTTGATCAAATTATTTTTCATAATAAACTCTATAATGGTATGTAT
>CAZGJX010000035.1:0-36069 GCA_964525635.1 uncultured archaeon | reverse complement strand
GTGAAACCGAACTTTTACGAAATATTGTAAATATATTAATAATATAAGGATAATACCTAAAAGATCTAATTGAATATTCAGATTTTTTATTAAAATTTTTTATTAATCGTTTTTATATTTTAACTTTAAATTTAGAATGAATTTAATATATAATGGGTATGAGGATATCATAGGGAAACAGGATCATTCTTAAATAATTTATGAAATTTTTCTACCTTCTTATATCCTTTTTTAAAAGAAAGTAAAAGATATAGGGATAATAAAAAATTAATAGAGAGAGGTATTATATATTTATTAAAGATATTACTTTAAATGATGACAAACATTATGGCAACTGAAAAGGATAGTATTATAGAAATGATAAAATCATTACCTAATAATGTAAGTATGGAGGATATAATTGAAGCAATATATGTAAGAAAAAAGATTGAAAAGGGATTAAAGGATTCTGAAGAGGGTAATATATTCACACATAAAGAAGCTAAAGAGCGTTTAGCAAAATGGTTAAAATAAAATGGACAAAAAATGCACTTGAAGAACTAGATAGTATTGCTGAATATATATCAAAGGATTCTCCTAAGTATGCTGATTTTTTAGTGAAACAAATTTTTGAAATGATAGGTCATCTGAACCAATTTCCTAAAATTGGGCGTATAGTTCCAGAAGCAAATAATTCTAATATCAGAGAAATACTTTTTAGAAATTATCGTATAATATATTTAATTAAAAAGGATCATTTAGAAATAATATCTATTTTTCATGGAAGTAAGGAATTACATCTTTGATTTTTTAAAGAATAAATCTACTTGATAATAATAAAAAAATTTATATCAGGACACAATAGAAATGACTGAACTTTCATGCTAAGTTATATATAATATAATATTGTAGATATCCTTTCTATGAATATATTTGGAAATTAGGAGGGATATAGTTAAAAAAAAGAACAGAATGTATTTTCTCATTATTTATTCATTTAAAAACATTCAAAGTTTTCCCTAATACCTTTTTATCCGGAAAAATATTATTGATGATATACAACACATTAAAATAATTTTTAATTATTCAAAGATTGTACCTCACCTTTTATAAATGACTTTATTTTTTTCATATTAAGTCCTTAAAGGGAATAATTAGGAATTAAGAAATTTAAAAGGATAAAATATGCCAAAACTTAAAATAAAAAAAGATAATATTGCAAAATTATTTATTGCTATATTTTTAATAAACACAATCTGTATTTTTGGTACTATTACACCTCTGTTTTCTTTTGATAATCCATCAAATATGGAAACAACAAAAAATAGTATAAAAAGAGAAGCTATTTTAGAAAAATCAGATAAAATATCTTTTAAGAAAAATGATATCAATCCAGTATTAGATGTTCAAAAAATATTTAAAAATAATAAAATAGCTTTAGCGACAAAAAATGTATATGCTATTTTGATTGGAATAGAAAGATATCAATGGTTATCAGATTTAAATTACTGTGTTCTAGACGCAAGAGATATGAGATATTATCTTATGTATGGATGTAACGTTCCAGATCAAAATATTATCATACTTGAGAATAGTGAAGCTACACGTGCTGGGTTAATTGCAGCACTTACTCAAATTCAAATAATAATTGATTCTGATGATGTATTTTTCTTTTACTTTTCAGGTCACGGAGGAGAAGATTCAGGACAACATTTTATATGTCCTTATGATACTGATCCCTATACTTTAGCTAACGTTTATATGGATTCTAATTTAGCTTTACAATTACAATATATGCCTTCAGTAGAGAAATATGTTATAATTGATTCTTGTAATAGTGGAGGTATGATTCTTGAATCTCAGGATTCTGGGAGATATATCATTACAGCATGTGATGCAACAGAATTAAGTATTGAAACGATTGAATTAAGAAATGGTGTTTTTACTTACTATTTTATTGACTCCTTTTATAACGGTGTGGATATAAATAGTGATGGAGTAATGTCTATGGAAGAGCAATTTTCAGATTTAGCTCCAAAAGTAACCAGTTATTGTGCAGGTTATCAGCATTCACAACATCCTAGACAATATGATGGAATTGCTGGTCATTCAATCATACCCCCCGCATTAACATCTTTATTACTTAGCTCTTCTGCAAATGTATTAACCTATTCATTTAATTTATATGGTAATGGTAATATTGAGACAATAAATATGTCTGTTTGTTCAGTGGATTCTGATATAATTGTAAAAACTGAGGATCTAAAGAATAATACCTCAACATCTCATGGATTTGAACATTATTCTGGATCAATTGAATTAGATCCAGGGGAAGATATAACTAGCTATGAGATTCTAGTAGAAATTAATGGATATAGTAAGAAGATATTTAGAGAATCCTATGGTGATACTGATTTAGATGGATTAACTGATATTTTTGAAATTCTACAAGGAAATGGGATAGATCCAAGATTAAATGATACCGATTTTGATGGATTAAACGATTATGTTGAATACTATGGAAATACAAATCCATTGATAAATGATACTGATAATGATGGTATGTTAGATGGTTATGAAGTAGAAAATGGACTAAATCCTATATCAGATGATACAGAACTTGATCTAGATGGTGATGGACTTGGAAATTTCATTGAACATCAAATTGGAAGTTATGTGAATGATGCTGATACTGATAATGATGGTATGTTAGATGGTTATGAATATTTTAATGATCTTGAGATATTTATTATGGACGAGGATTTAGATAAAGATGAAGATGGGTTAATTAATTTATTAGAGAGTCAAATAGGCTCATCCGCTAATAATACGGACTCTGATGAAGATACAATGCCAGATTTCTGGGAATATCATAATAATCTTGATTTAATTAATGATGATACAAACCAAGATTACGATTCCGATGATTTGATAAATTTAATAGAATATCAATTAGGAACATATGCAAATAACTCCGATTCAGAAGGAGATGGTATGCCTGATGGGTGGGAAATTGAATATTCATTAAATCCATTAATTGATGATTCTTCTTTAGATTTTGATAATGATAAATTATCTAATTTACAGGAATACTTTTGGAATACAGAAGCAGATAATCCAGATACAGATGGTGATGGTTGGAAAGATGGTACTGAAGTAAAGTATGGTACAAATCCTCTAGATCCGGATTATTATCCCGATCCACCAAATAAAATACCTGGTTATGATATATATATAATCTTTACTTCGTTATTAATAGGATTATCATATGTTGTTATTAAAATAAGAATAAGAAAGTAGAGATTTTTCTTTTTTTTTTATTTATATTCAAAAAATCAATTATTTGAATGTTTTATATCTTGTAATCTATAGATCTTTTTATTAATTTTTAGAAAATAATTTTATTATTCTTTTATTATAAATAGCAAAAATTAAGGATATCTAAACATATTTAATGAGTAATCATCAAATAACTACATTTTCTGAATTTAACGAATATATAGTGATCCTCAAAAAACATTTAAATATTAAAATTGATAGAGTAAAAATTTAATAAATTTCAAATTATTATTAAATAATCCTAATTATAATTAAAGAGATTAGATCACTATCCCTATAACAAAAATACAAAAGAAGGATCTTATTCCAATTCTTTTAGTTTGTTTACTACTATTTGTGTCTATTGCATGCGCTAGCATGCTAATCCCTAGTTATTCTGCTATTATGGATGAATTCAATATAGCAGAGTCATTAATAGCCATCCCTGATGCTCTATTTGTATTGGTTAGTGCTTTTTTTGCTCTATTTTGGGGTTATTATGCGGATAAATTTAATAGAACAGCTATTTTATTTACTGGAGCAGTTTCATGGACAATTGGAATGTTAATGACGGGATTTTCATCAAATTTGGAAATGGTGATTGCATCTCGTATGTTGAGTGGTGCTGGTCTTGGATGCGTTCTTCCTATTGGATATTCAATTATTTCGGATGCCATACCTCCTGATGAAAGATCTGGTTGGTTTGGGATTTTAGCAATCCTCAGTGCTATATCAAATGCAATAGGTCAAGGTTTATCAGGCTTCTTAGGCCCCATATTTGGATGGAGATTTCCCTTTTTCTTATTATCTGGAATAAGTATATTAATAATGTTCCTATTACTTTTTATTAAGCTTCCATATAGAGGAACGAGTGAAGCAGAATTAATGGAATTAAGTGATTTAAATTTAGAATATAGTTTTAGAATTTCTAAAGATGATTTAAAAGAAATTGTAGGTAAAAAAACTAATCTCTATCTTATTATACAAGGTTTTTTTTCAATAATTCCCGGGACAATATTAATATATTTTATACAAACCATTTTAATAGATGAATATTTTTTTATGATACCTGATGCAATTAGTATGCAAACAGCAGCAATATTTGCGGCATTGATTGGAATTGGTTATCTATTAGGGAATATTCTTCTCTCAAATCTTGGAGATATACTCTATCGAAGAAATAAAAAAAACAGAGTTCGTCTATCAACCATATGTATGATACTAGCTATTCCAACAGGTCTTTTAATGTTATTTCTATTGACGCCGGTAGATATAAATAAATTAAATATTTCTTTCCCAGATCCAATTCCAGCTTCAGAAACATTTTCTTATTTATTCAAAACAATAGGAGAAATTTTTATTAGATATCCAGAGTATATTTATTTTTTTATATTCGCATTAATTGCTTCACTATTAAGTGCAGGTCCTGTTGCTAATAGAAATGCTGTTATGATTGATGTTAATTTACCCGAACATAAAGGAACAGCAGCTTCATTTTTTAATTTATCTGAACAAATTGGAAAAGGTCTAACATTATTAATCTCATTTATGTTAATTTCCTTATTAGGAACGATGTTTAATACATTAGTTTTTTCTATTTTTTTCTGGCTTCCTGCTGGTATTCTATGGTTTTATGCTGGTAAAAGTGTTTTAATAGATATGGATAGAAAATCAAGACTACTTCAAGAAAGAAAACAAATAACCTTAATAGATTATATTTTTGAATTAGATATCCAGATGGATAGAGCAATGCAAAAAATACAAGATGCCAAATATTACATTAAAAGAAATAAAGAAAAATATCTTGATTTAATGAATGATGGAATAAGAATCTTAAAATTTTGTGAAAAAGAAGGAGAATTTAGAAGTATGACTCAAATTGCTGCTAAAGCAAATGAATTAGCGGATAAAGCAGGTATAATTAAAGATTTAACAAAAATTATTTATAAATCTTTAAAACAAAATGATATATCTGAATCTCTAAAAGAAAACTTTTATGAAGATCTGAATCAAATTAAATTAAAAATTGGAGAATTAGAAAAATCAACCTTTGGTACAATCCAAACGTATTATGAAGATGCTTATCTAAAGATTATTGAAGCCACTCTTATGAGAAGAGCTGATCTAATAAAATCTCTCAGTAAAATATATGATGCCATAAGAATTTATGATAGAGTAAAACAACTTTTAAATGAACGAATTGAGAATTTAAAAAACCAATCAAACCTCTCAGAAGAAGATTCAATCATTTATGATAAAGAAAAAGAATTATACAGAAAAACACAAAATGCATTATGGGCAACAATTAATCTAAGAAATGAATTTGAGGGGATATTAAATCATTTAGAAGAACAAGGAATAAAAAGGGAAGATCTTGAGAAAATATCTGATTTAACATCAGAATATAATGTTAATTTTTATCAAATAATATTAGATACTTTTATAAATGATAAAAAGGTAAAAGAACAATTACTTTCAGAAATTACTCGTTTAGATAAAATCTTTTATGATTTTGATAAGATTTATGAACTAAAAGAATTGAAAGTATTTTAAAGTATACGACTAAATCTAATTCTATAAAAAATCTTTATATTTAATTAGTTTCAGCTTTTAATAAGGTAGTATAATTTTCTTTCTCTAATTGGCTAAGTTCTTTATAAGATTTTCCTTTGTTAACATAATGATCAGTATCTTCAATACCAAAACATAAATTTATTAGTAAAAGTACACAATTCTTTACTTTTTCATAATTTTCAATTTCTTTATCTAATTTGTTAACAAAACTCCGTAAATAATTTGCATTTAGAATCCATGTTTCATCATCAATATCCATGAAATTATGTTCTATTTTTTCATGATAAAGATTTAATATTTTATCATAACAATCAATCATATTTATCTCTAAATTCTCTTTTTTTTATCTGTAAAACCTATATAAAATCTATATTATTGCTCTATGATTGAAAAGGAGAATTTGATTTATAAACTTATCTTAATCTATAATTATTCTTTGAAAAAAGGGACAATCAATTTTGCATTCCATAAAAAAAATCAATTTTCCCAATAATAGATGAATGAAACTGATAAATCATTTATTGGTTTTCCACATTATTTTATAAAAATCTATGATATAGTTAATTATTTTAATAGATAATTAAATGCTACTTTATGTATTTTTATGATCTTAATAGGAGATCTAATTATAAACCGTATATCATTAAAAGGTTGTTTTCTTAATCTTAAAAATCTCTTTAGATAATGCATATTTATCCTAATTAAGCAGTTATTTTTATCATTTGAGAATCTTATTATAATTTCGTTTAGAGATTTTGAATCTCTAAAAATATAATAATTTACTGCTTTTAATGACCATTTTACGGCTTCTAATTGGTAATATATTGCATTTAATTTTCTAAATGGAGTAATAATAATTGAAAAAAATGAAATAATCAAATTCATTAAAAGACTCTTAAAAATATCCCATTTACTAGGAGTATTTTCCTTCTTGATAAAGTTAATTAATGATTCACCGTATATTTCCTTGTTATTACTCATTACGCTGTTTAATACAATTTTTCTGGGAGCAAAAAGAAAACTAAATAAATGATTTATTTGAAATATTTTATGAAATAGTTGTTTTTTACAATATTTTTTTGTTGTAATAAAATGACTGACAAACATACCTGTTGTTTTTTGAAGATATGATAATATTCTTTTTAATAATTTAGGATTGTTATCTCGATAATTGTGTTTTATTTCTAATGCTAATATATATCTATCCAAATCTTTGATCTTACATTTAGAAATATTATCATTCAAAATAATTAATAAATCACAATCGGATACGAGAATATTTTCTTTTTTATTGTATATTTGACTTCCAAATAATATGATACTACTTACAGAATTCAATCCTATTTTTCTTCTTGTTATATTTATAATATCACAAATATAATTTTGAGATTTCGAGTTTAATTGATAAAATATAGGATTTAGGTTAATATTTCTAGCTAATTTAGGATTATTGTGCATATTATACAAATTACATCAATTAAATTATTCTTATAATAAAATATTATAACCAAAATAAATGAATTATAAATAGAAAATCATTTTAAAAATAATAATTTTTTAGCTATATATATTTCGTAAGAACTATGGTATAATTCTAAATACTCATTATTATGAAAAATTAGTTAAATAAAAATGGTATTAATATATGAAATGGCAAACAAAAATAACAGAGATGGCACATATAAAGTATCCAATTATTATGGGTGCTTTTGCAATGATTGGTAAAGCTGAATTTACTGCTGCTTTCTCAAATGCTGGTGGATTAGGTATATTAACTGCTATTAATTTTAAATCAGAAGAAGAATTCAGAAAAGAAATCCAAAAGGTAAAAAATTTAACAAATAAACCATGGGGAATCAATTTTACTATATCACCTCCAAATAAAACACCTCAAGAAATAAGTACTAATAGAGATGAGGTTTCTTATTTACAATTCTTAAATATAGCTATTGATGAAGGTGTAAAAATATTTACAACATCAGCTTATAGAGCTAATAAGATAGGAGAAATAATTCATGAGAATGATTGTTTTTGGTTTCATAAATGTTCAACAATTAAACATGCTCAATCAGTAGAAAGAGCGGGTGTTGATGCTATAACTCTCGTAGGTCTTGAAGGAACAGGATTTAAGAATCCTAATCAAAATACTACACTTGTTAATCTAACTATGGCAAAAAAGCTTTTAAAAGTTCCAATTATAGCAGCAGGTGGAATTGGAGATGCGAGAGGATTTTTAGGGGCTCTTATTATGGGTGCTGATGCTGTATGTTTTGGTACTGCAATTATTCCAACAGAAGAGAGTCTTGCTTCTGATTATTGGAAAAAAAAAATTATAAAACAAGATATATTTGATGAAAAATTCCATCAAAAAGTCTTTCATTTACAATTAAAAGAATCATTGAATGCATCAATGGCAGCAGGTCATTGTGATAAGATAATAACTTTAAAAGAATTTATTGAAGATATTATTATTAAACGTTCAGAAGATATAATAAAAAGTTGGAATTTATTATCTAATGATTAAATTTAATATATTATCTATGATCAAACCTGATATGTATTTAATATGTTGAATAATATTTCCAAAAAATCCTAAATGTTATCATAAATGATTTCTTCTTTATATTGAAAAAACCATATATTTTATTCCAATGAAAAAAGTATTAATTTTATTTTTTCCTTAAATAGATATTTAATTTGTAATATATTGAAAAAAGTTAATTCTATTTAAGATAGTTAATTATTTTCACTAATTTATTTCTAAAAAAATTTATATAATAAAAGATGACAATTTCAAAAATTAAAAAATGGTTTTTAATTTATTTTATTTTTGTTTCTCTTGGATTTATACCTAATTTTATTATGGGGTTCTTCATGGAACCAATTAAAATTTATCGTTTTTCTCTTTTCAACAATATTATATTATGGGATACTTTAGTATTCTTAATTATATATATTATATCTCCCTTTATAGGATTTGCTCTAACTTATCTGGTTTCACCGTTATTTTTAAAACTTCATAAATTTATATTTAAATCTAGATATCAATATGGTATTGAACTTAGACCTAACAATAAAGAGTTGAAATTCAATTTTATAAGGCTTTTTTTTCCCGCATTATTAACTTTAAATCTTGCATTAATTTTATCAAAATTAGCAGTTATTAGAGAACTTATAATTGCACCAACTCTTCTTGAAAGTGCTGATGATAGTATCATAATGATGGTTTTAATATTACCATTAATAGGAATTTGTGCTATAATTTCTATTATTGTATATTCCGCAATATATTTTTTAATTGATTCTGGAATAATCTTTACAAATAAAAAATATATTGAAAATAAACCTATAAATACAAAAGTTCAGAATATAGGATCCTGGTTTTTATATATTCTTAAAGGATATTCAGGAATTTCTATTATATTTGTTTTTTATGAATTCTATGCTAACTTATTCCCTTCTGTAGACTTAAAAGATCCAATAACTGCTTTTGGTATGATAGTTTTATGGCCTTTGATGCCTTTTATAATCACAGCTATTTTCATTCCCCTTTTACCATTATTAAAAATTAACTCTGAAGATAGAAAACAATATTTACTAAAAAAAGCAAAAGAAATTGGTATAACTACTTATTTTGAAATAGAAATTAGAGAATCATAAATCTTCTTTTTAATCTATATAATGTAAAGAGTTTTTAATTTTTTTAACGGAAATAAGAGTCTTCATGACCTTCATCCAGAGGATGATCTCTCATAAAATAATCTGATTTTTCTTTAAATTTATCCAGCATATCTTCCATTTCTTTAATTTTTTTATCTAACTCTGCATAATCCATATCAATATCAAAATAATTTTTCAATAGGGTTACTAGTGCTTTAGATGCTTTAGGATCTAAATTAATCATACCCATAGGTAAAGTCTCCGCCAATAGGCATATTCCTGGTGCATAACCGTTATTTCCTGCCCAAGCGGGTAAGATACCATTAGCTCCTGCAATAATACCATTTTCCATCATTGTTGTATTATCGAATTCTAGAAAAGACTCTACAATTTTTTCATCAGTTCCACATATATAAACATCAGGTTTTTTTTTATTAAGTGATTTATCTGATACCATTGCTCCTGTACTTATATACATCTTTATTTTTTCATCTGTAATAATATTCATTTCCTCACAAAACTTTTGAGAAAAATCAAACACACCTTCAGGAGTCTGAGGTTGAAAATCTCCAGTTAATATAAATAAATCTCCAGACTCTCTGTGTTTATAATATACTTTAGCTGTTGGAACTCCAAGTGATCCTTTTTCAACAAAACTTTTAGGTGGAAAATCGAAATACTTTATTTCAAGAAAGAGTTGAGCATCAATAGAATCCTTTATTGAACTTATAGCTAATTTTCCTACTAAAGCAATACCTGGCCATCCAATTAATATTACTGGATTATTTATTTCATCCTTATTTAATTCAAATTTTTTCTCGAAATTTATATACATCTCAAATCCAATAAATTAAGGTACTAATTTATTTTTATTTACTTCAGAAATTTAATTTTCGATTTTTATTTTAGAAAAAAAAAAAAATTTAACTTTTTTTATCCTTGTTCCTTCTTTTGTAGTTTTCTTTCTTTTCTCTTAATGATTTTAGATATTCGATTTCAACTTTATATGAATCATAACAAGAATGAAATAAAGATGTTAATAAACATACAATCAATGGAGAAAGGATAATGCTGATAATATTACATACAAAATAGAATAAAAATAGCATACCATAATCTCTTGAAATTATAAACGATTCATAATAATTCCATAATACTGAACGAACGGGAAAAGCCGATAATAATCCGATGATAAGAGTTAGAATCAATATTATAATAATTCTCCAGAGATATCCTTCCGAGATGTTTTTTGCATCAGAAAGGGGTTTTTTAATTTCTGGGATATTATAAGTAAAAATAGAGAAAATAGAATATTTATAAATTAACAATCCTGGAAGAATTAAAATCATTCCAAATGGTACACATACTCCTAATAAGAGAAGAATAACAATTAAATGCTTATTGATGGATTTTTTTAAATCTTTTAGAAAATTTGCTTCTTGGTTTGTATATCTCTTATATAAATATCGAGAGACTAAAGATAAAGCAAAAATAGTAAAAATGCTAAAGGTTATGAATTCGATTATTATTGCTCCAAAATATAATAGAATTAGTTCTTCATTAAAGCTGTTTTCTTCTATTTGATCTCTTAATAATATTAGTTGATAATTTATTTCTGTTAAAGAAAAGACTTTAATAATTAAATTTATTACAGAAAAAAAGAGAAATATAGGAAAGATCTTAAAATAATTATTTTTAAATAGTTTTAATGCATCGATTATTATTTTAATAAATTTATTATTATCTTCTCTCTTATTATTTTGATTCATAGATAATGTGTATTTATTCTTAAAATATTATAAAATTTTCCCAAGAAGCTAAAAATTCAGTTTAATTTAAATAATAATTTAATTGACAACTAAATAAAACATGTCATAATTACTGTTATATATCACCAAGGTAATACTCTTTTTTTTTATTTTTAAATACAGTTTTTTCATAACAAAACAAAAATATTTTGATTTAATTATGTTAGGGACAACTGGTATTAATGATACTATTAAAGTTTCGATAATTGGATTTCCAGCAGTAGGGAAAACAACTATGGTTAAAATGTTAGCCCAAAAAGAAACTACAAAAAAATATATTCCTACTGCAGGTTTTGATCTTAAAACGGTTAAATTCGGCCAGTACAAACTGAAAGTTTGGGATTTTGGCGGCCAAACATATTATATTACAACATATTTAAACGATTTTGTCTTAGGTTCTGACCTTATACTTGTTGTAACAGATTCTACACCAATAAATGTTTTACGATCAAGACAGCTTATTAATGAAACTAAGGAGATAATGCTTGATGACTGCCCGATAATTGCAATTGCAAATAAACAAGATCTCTGCAATAAGGATGGAAGAATGCATTTTAAATTAGTAGAAAATTTACTTCATACAAAAACAATTGGTCTATCAGCAATAAATTCTCAAGACAGAATTAAATTAATACAAACTATTGAAAAAGAATTAAATCAAGTATTAACACGTAAGGAGTTGATAAAATGAATTTCGAAGAAAATGAACTATTTTCTGTTGCATTAGTAGGATTTGATTTAATTAATGGACCATTTCTTAAATGGAAAAAAAAATTTGAGAATATTAAAGATTTTGTTAATTTAGATGATTTTGCAGTTAATTTTTATTTATCTTTCCGTGGTGGAAATGCTGGAAAAAAACCAAGAGCAATTTTATATGATAATTTTTATGTTGTTGCTTTTCCAAACGATTTAGAATTATGTTGCCTTTTTATGAAACCAAGGAATATTGAAACAAATATTAAAAATTTAAACAAAATTGCTTCTCGTATTATGGTTGAAATGGAAACTGATAATGAAGAAGAAGAAGTAGATAAATCAGAAGAATCTGATGAAGATACGATTGATGAGGTTAAAAGATTAATTGTAAATATATTAAATGATAAAGAAATGTCTACTCCAGAATTAAGAAAGTATTTTAAATTAACAAATTCTAAGATATGGAAATTAATATCTGATCTGGAAAGTGATCGAAAAATAAAACGTACAGGAAAAAAGGGAAGAGCTCAATTATGGACTAGTATATAATTAATTTTTATTTTTTTCAATATTTTAAAATGAAAAGTAATTTTCTTTAAGAGGACTATTTTCTTCTATAGTACCATCCTTTTTCTTTAGTAAATAATCTAGAAAACATCATATAGCAAATGTCTGGTAATTCCTTATCTTGATTATTAATTACTATATATCTTAAGATATGATTTATAAGAAATGTTCCAATTAATTCAATATGATAATGACTAATATTTATTAACTTGCTTCCTGAATATGATATATCCAATTCATATTTAACACTATCATAGATTATCTCAATAAATATTTCTGGAAAAATTTCCTTTTTTATTCTCATTCCAGAAGTGGTTTTCCAAACTTTAGCATTTAAATATTGTGTAAAATCTTTAATATCTATCTCTTTTATAAATTTAAATGCTATTTTACGTTGTTCAATGATTTTACGCATTAAATTTGTTTTTTTTTTATAATTTTGATTTAATGAAGTTAAAGATTTGCTTCTTTTTTCAATAAAATCCATAATAATTTCTATATATGTAGCTAGATCTTCTCCAGGTATCCAATACGCTCTTTCTCCTGAGAACAAAATTTTTAATTCATCTTTAATATCATCAAATTCATTACCATAATCATAATATAATATATGTAATTTTATTTGTGGAAAAAATTCTAAAGTAATCGTCCAATCTTCATCAAATCCAATATTCTCTAATTTTCCATTAAGATCTTTGATAATAATATTCTCAATTATATCAATATCCATCATTCTAAATATTGGTGCCTTTCTGACACAAATTTCTCTTAATTCTTTTTCATGAGGCCCAGTAACTCCAGTTGCATCAATTTGCCCTATAGTCATAAATTTTTGTTTTCTACTCATAAGAAATTCTCTCATTTAACTTTTTAATAATTACACAAATCAACTTTTATTCTTTTTTTTTAGTTTTGCTATAAAGAAACCTTGAGTCCTGTGAATTGATGGGAATAATCTTCCTGTCCCTGGAATTTTTTTATTATTAATAATATAACCCGGAGTTAACCAATCTGGTAATTCTAAAGGTATTAAATCATTCAAGATTTTCTCTATTTGATATTCTCCTTCTTCAGCATATAAACTACAAGTCGAATATACAAGGATTCCCCCTTGTTTTAATAGTTTAATTGCTGAATTAAGTAATTTTTCTTGAAGTAAGACATTTTGACTTAAAAACTTTGAATTTTGACGCCATTTCAATTCAGGATTGGATAAAAAAGTTCCACTTCCTGAACAAGGGGCATCTAATAAAATCTTATCAAATTTTATTTTATTATTGAAAGGAGGATTTATACTATCAGCATTTAGAAGACTTGAGATATTAACATTGAATTTTTTTAGTAATTTTTTTATTTCTTTTACCCTTTTTTCATTGAATTCAACAGCTATAATCTTCAGATTATTATTAGATATTTGAGCAACCAAACTTGTTTTCATACCAGGTCCAGCACACATATCATAAACAAAATCATAATCGTTGGGTGATAATATTTCAATTACTGCAACAGATGCTTTATCTTGGAATATTAAATATCCATTCTTATTCCACTTAGATCTAGTGATTTCCTTCTTGTTTTTGATGTGAAAAAGATATGGAATATGAGGATCTTTAAAGAAATTAATTCCTTTTTCATTTAATTCCTTCTTTATTAAATTAAAATTATATCTATTATCTTTCTCAATCTTTTTTAAATTAAACCATAAAGTATAATCTTTTATTGTTGAGTCATTCATTGCGTCAATATTTTCTTTTAAAAATCTGAAATTCATGAAATTTAACAATTTATTAATAAAAAAAGTTGGAATTGCTTGCTCAATACTTATTTTCTCTACTATTTCTTTACCTTTTAAAGCTATTGAAAGAGAAAAGGTGTTTAATTTTTTTAAAAAAGATTTGAGTTTATCATATTTTTCTATTTCATTTCTATCAATATATTTATATCCTAAATCTTCCAAAATAGACGAAATTGAACAATTCTCCCATAAAATTCTATAAGTTGCATAAAAATATATTGGTAATTCCTTCTGATCGAGTTTATATGTTTGATCAATAAATCTTAAGTTTTTTTTAACTATAAAGTTGATTTTACTCCAAAACCTTATGATTTCATTATAGTAATGATATATCATTGAACTTTTACTTAATTCCTTATCTAAAGTATAAGCACCTTGATTTGAAAATTGATATAGTTCATTTAATAATTTTTTCACTAAATTTTGGTTTTTATGATTTTTCAAGATACAAACATATCAATAAAAATTCCTTAGAAGTTAAGTTAAAAAGAAAAATAAGACATTTATTTTTTTAGATAAGCATGAGAGTATATTTTCTTTATTTTCGACTGATATATATTTAAAATATAGATTTAAAGATTAAATAAATTGATCTAATGTTTTTTGTGTTTTAAGAAATTCAATTAATTTACTACTCTTTTCCCAATATTTCAATCCAATAGTTAAACTTTCTGCCATTTTTTTTAATGCATTATCAAAATTATCAATAATAATAGGATTTCCAAAATCCATAGCATTTTTTACCGTCTCTCTTATAACCCATACACCTAAGGGAACAGTATAACCAGAACCAACTTCTCGGAAGATTAAGATTTTAGCCTGTTTTTTAATTCTGTAAAGATACTCTAACACTGATTTTCTTGCGGCATAATAAGCACCAGTTATATTGCTCGCATAATTTTTTCTTCCTCTATAGAATTCATAATCAGTTATTATTTGAGGTTTTAAAAGCTGATGTCCTCCATTGAAAGACTTATTCCAAATAGAATTTGGAGCCCACACTTCATTCATTTCATAAGCAAATTTTCCCGGAAATAATAAGATTTTAAAGTGATTATCAAGGTAATTAGATTCAAAAATCTGATAATCATTAATTTCAGGAAACTTTTTAACCTCTTTAATTAATCCTTTTGAAATTATGTCATCAATTGCGGTTATTGACCATCTTGTAGGAACTATTCTGCGATTTTTATTTTCACCTAGCAATCCAGCAGAAAAAATTCTCTCGATCGTCGATAATGGTACATTTCCTTTAAAATATAAATATTCTGATATAGCTTCTCTTGCTTTTAAATCAGTATCCGCAACACAATAATCAACCTTAGGATGAACTTTAACATTTTCTGTAATATGAATTTTTTCAGTATTTCCTGAGGGCCCTATAGGTTGTGAATGATTATCCATAATCATTCTAAGAGTTAATTTTTCCAATTTTGTTTCTGTATCAACTGGCCGAGCCGCCATTGAAAGTTCTTGAGATGTCTCCAATAATCTTTTAGTTTTTAATGCTATGTTGTTTTTTAATTTTTGCTTACCTATGTTAACATCCACTTTGAAATTACTTCTAACTAAACTACTCCTATATCTAATAATATTATCCATTGAACTTCCAAACCAAAGTTCAGGTGCATCGAGGATATGATAATCGTCAATATTTTCGAAGGTTTCAAATTCATTAAAAGGAATTAAGGGACCAATATTAACATTAGGATAATTAAAATGCCCTACAAAAAAACCAGGTGGACTTGCCCCAAAAATCTCTACATTTCTTAAAGATTTTCCCACTTCAAAAGGTATAATTGATTTTAATATTGAACTTTTAAGTAAAATAGGACAAGTTTTTTTTCCACATAATAACCTTGCACCTTTACAACGAATACAAATATTCTTCTCTGTCTTAGGAGGGCGAACCACTTTCTTTTCTCTTTTAAATGAATAGTATCCTATATATTAAATTGTATTTTACCATAAAAAAAGCATGTGGGTCTAAATTTTTAATAATCATATTATATCATTAATAATTTAATTAGATTTAATTGGCGAAATATTGCTAGATAAGATCCTTGATTATATTTTCCTAAAAACAAAATGATGATAAGGCTCTATTTATCCTCTTCTTTTTTTTTATTTTCAGATTTATCCTTTAGTTCTTCATAGAGTTCAAAAAACGTTGATGAAATCTCATATGGTGTCTTTAACAATTCTTCTTTTTTTACTAAATAATCCTTTTCATCTTTAAAAATGGCTCTTAATTTGTTATCAAGTACCAGTGGAATTTCTCTCTTTTTTGTCGTAAGTAAGAGTGATTCTTTTCTGCTTTTTATTATTTTAGAAGGAAAATTAGAAAAGTATTTTTCTATTAACTCATATGCGGACGCATAGACTTCTTTATCTCTAATGGATTTCTTAAGTTCTCTTTGAAACTTATTTTCAAAATCTGCAGAAAACTTCATTAAGGAATCTTTAAGTAATCCTGATGATTTAGAAGTAACTATTCCCACTGTAATATAATCCAATTCATTCAGAAGGAGTACTCCCTCTTTCAGGTTTATATCTAATAATCCTCCTACTTTCATCACTTCTTCACTCATAATTTGCACAGAGTTTAAAAAACCAGTAAAGAGTAGTTCACTTATATTTGATTCAGCCCAATCGTGGTCAAATAATGGATAGCCTTCCCTATTTTTAACAAGGATACGATAAATTGTAAAAGGCAAAATATATAGAAGTTTAGGCTCTCTAGTGATTGAAAATGTAAGAATAACAATGCTAATTGTTAAAAAAATCTCAGAAAATAAAAAGAAAAATGATTCTATAAGAGATATGAAATAAAAGAAAAAAATTCCAAACACAGCTATTAATATGCTAGATAATAAGAAAGAAGCATCTTTTTTTATTAAAAATGGAACATTAATCCATGTTTTAATTGCCCAATATAAAAAATAATAACATATTATTCCTATAAATATAATGAATAGATATCCAAATAAAGCTATCTTTGATATTTCTGCATATCTTAAATAAACCATTGCATTATAAGAATCCGGTTGAATTCCTACATATAAAAATAATGTACCCAAACAACACACAATAATAAGTCCTATAGAAAAATAAGTTTCTCGCATTAAATAATTAATTGACAATACAAGAGATATTGTAAGTGGAAAAATCATAATACCAAACAAACGTGATAAAATTTCAATGTTAAAAATAAAATAACATCCACCAAATAACATCATTAAAGCAAAAAAGTAATTTACCATTCTAAGATAGAATATTGAAATAATATTCCTAAATTGGAGATTCAAATGCATTTTCATTGCTATGAAAATATTTACTGTAGCAATAAAAAATACAATGATAATTTCTATTAATAATAAAACTTCCATTTTTTCCAATTTGATATATTTTAATTTATAAATTAAAAAATAACTCTTCTATTTTTTCCTACTCTCTATTAAGATAGTTCAAATTAAGATTAAAGTCAAATGATTATAGTATAAAAACTTTCCAACAATTAGTCTAATAACATTAAGATAATTTTGATTATTATATATTTAGTTAATGTTTTATTAACTACCAAAAACTCAACATCATTAATAAAATAATTTAGACTGATTATTTACAATCTAATTACTATTAAAATCCCTATAATAATAGAATAAGTTTTTAAAAATCTATTTATCCTCCTCTTTTTGATTATCCTCAGTTTTATCCCTCAACTCTTCATAGAGGTCAAAAAAACTTGAGGAAACTTCATTTGGGATCTTTAATAATTCTTCTTTTTTTACCATATAATCTTCGTCATCTTTAAAAATCTCTTTTAATTTATTATCCAATACTAATGGAAGTTCTCTCTGTTTGATTGTAAGTAAAAGAGGGTCTTTCTTGCTTCTAATATTTTTATAGGGAAAATTTGAGAAATATTTTTCAATTAATTCATAAGCAGAACTATAAACCTCTCTATTTCTAATGGATTTTTTGAGTTCTCTTTGAAATTTATTTTCAAAATCTGCAGAAAATTTCATCAAGGAATCTTTTAATAATCCTGATGACTTAGAAGCAACCAATCCAACAGTTATATAATCTAATTCATTTAAAGTCAATATACCTTCCTTCAAATTTATATCCAACAATCCACCAACTTTCATTACTTCTTCACTCATAATCTGTACAGAGTTTATAAAACCTGTAAAAAGTCTTTCATTTATATTTGATTCAGCCCAGTCATGGTCAAATAATGGATATCCCTCTTTATCTTTAACAAGGATATGATAAATAGTAAAAGGTAAAATATATAATAGTTTAGGCTCTCTGAGAATCGAAAATCTAAACATTACAACAGCAATCATCAAAAAAAATTCACAAAATAAAAAGTAAATAGGCTCTATAAAAGAAATTAAATAAAAAATTATTATTCCAAAAAATGCAAAAACTATAGTATATAATAAATAAGATGCTTCTTTTTTTATTAAAATTGGAGCATTGATCCTTGTTTTAATTGCCCAATATAAAAAATAGAAACATATTATTATGGTAAATAAAAAAAATATTATACCAAACAAACCAATCTCGAATAATTTAGCATATCTTAAATGAATTGCCGTATTGATTGACTCTGGTTTAATTCCTTCATATGTATATAAAATTCCTAAACAAAAGACAATTATAAGGCTAATTGAATAATAGCTTTCACGCATTAAATAATTAATGGCAATAATAAGAGAGATGGAGAGAGGAAATAGCATAATACCACATAGACGAGAAAGAATTTCATTATTAAAAACAAGAGAAAGACCTCCTAATAACATCATTATGGTAAAGAAATAAAAAAATAATCTAAAGTATATAATTGGAACTGTCTTTTTGATGCTTTTATTTAAAAGCAACCTTATTGCTTCTATGAAAGCGACAGCAGCAATTATAAAAACCGTAATGATTTCTGCTAATAGTGTTAATTCCATTTTATTTCCTTTTTTTTTATTATTTGAGAAATATTCTCTCTATGAATTTAATTAGCTTTATAACTTATCTTAGGTATTTCTTTTTTGTTACTAAACATTTTCAATATTTTTTTCTTTAAATTGCTTTTTATTATAATCTCATTATTTTCATTAAGGTTTATTATTTTATTTTCAATTAAAACATTCAGATGATAATAAACATTTTCTCTTTTTTCCTGTAATAATTTGTAGATTTCATTTCTTTTAAGAGATCCATTTGAAATTAAAAGATTAATTATTTTTTTATTTAAACTATCCTTAATGAGGAAATAAACAACCCCAGATTCATCATCAATTTCAGAAGGAAGAAAAATAGTGTATTTTTGAAAATTCAATTTCTTAATATAATTGAATTTAAGAAGCATATCTAAGTGCCATATAAGTTCACCAGGACTTTGCGATTTATCTTCAGAAGAAAAATGCTTTTTTAGAAGAGAAAAATGTGTTCCTATATTGTTATATATGAAATTATAAATTTTCTGACGTAAATCACTAGTTAATACTGTTTTTTTTATATATTTTGAACGATTTACCAAGATTTTTTTATTTATCAAGAATTGTATTATTGTATTTAAACCTTTACGTGGAATTTTTAACGTTCTTTTAGCTCGATAGTATAAAGCATCAATATTTAGTACTTTATTCTCATAAACAATAGCTTCTGCTATTTCGATTACTTTCTTGACACTTGGATGCTCCAATCCAATTGAAGATATATTTGAATAATTGCTCATTGGAAAAATAATTATTAGATTAGTTTTAATATCCTTTCTTTCTTTTTTTTGAAGAATTTTTATGTAAATATTATAGAGTATTGTGATTTACAGAGTTTTATGTTTTATATTTATAAATTATATTGTAAGACTGAGTTCTAATCAATAATTTTAAAATTTTGTCTTACGGTTATATTTATTTGTCTACTTGATTTAAATTTGATCTAAAAATATCAAAAAAAGAAAATTAATATATCAATAATCAACTATTTTTGAAAAAAAATAGTCTGTAAAAGATCGGTCTAAATTGTTTTATTAATAATATTTACGATTTTATCATTAACAATATAATTAATTAAAATAAGGGTGATACTCAATGAGAAATTTTAAATATAAATTCAATAAGAATAAAAAGTCAAATCTTTTATTAATTTTGACTATTTTTACACTACAAATTGTAATACCTAATGTACTTTTAAGTAATCAAGTACATATAGATGGAAATATGGATAATTCTTTGATTCAGAATAAATTATTTAAGGAATTATCTACTAGTGCAGAGATTAATATATTTGATGGGTTATATATTGAATATGAAAGTCTGGGTTATCCTATAAATATAACCTATTATCAAATATCTGATGATGTGTTTCATGTTATATTCGAACTCATGATTGAAGGTACCTCTTATATAGGTTATTGGGATGTTAATATTCAGACTAGAATGATGGAAAATGCAGGTGGGGACGCTTATTTTGACGATAATTGTCATACACCAATATGGATATATACAAATGTTTCAATAGGAGATGAAATACCTATATGTGTCGATGGTGAAGGGAATCATATTTTTTCTGTTAATCATGAAGTTATTTTTGATATATCTGGATTTGGAGAATTGGAAGCATTTGCACTTATCGATTTGACAACTTCTGGAGGAATGGCATTTTACGAAAAGAATTCAGGGATTCTTTTAATTGGGGACTTTATTTATGCTGGTGGGGCTCAATCGTATAATATGCATATTATAGATAGTAATGCAAATATGGATCATAACGACCTTAATCATGATCTAAAAGTTGAAGTAGAGGTTCCAGAAAATATTCAAATTAATAATGATTATGTGATTACAGCAGAAGTTTCTAATGTTGGAGATTTTGATGAAAGTAATATAAATCTCTATTTATACTATGATGGAACAATTGTTAACAGTTTATTTATCTCAGATCTTCATATAGGGGAATGTATATCAATTGATTATGCATGGACACCAGCGGAATACCAGAGTTATAATTTTACTGCATATACTCCTCCAGTAATAGATGAATCATTGATTCAAAATAATGTTGATGAGGAGTTATTATATATTTCTGAAGAATCAAATATATTTGATGGGATGTTTATAGATTATACATTTAATATGTTAACCGAAAGCTTTCCTTCAAAATTTACTTATTCTCAAATATCTAATAATATTTTCAATGTTACATGGGATTTAGTTCTCATGGGCACTCCTTCTAGTAGTCATTGGGATGAAAATACTCAGAATAGAATCATGGAAAATCCAGTTGGTTCTAATCATTTTAACGATAGTAGTCATAGTCCTATTTGGATATTTACAGATGTATCAAATGGTGACTTAATTCCTATAAGTGTTGATGGTGAAGGGGATCATATGTTTTTGGTTAATGGTGAAACAATTCTCAATATACCCGGAGTTGGACAATTTGATGTAATAGAAGTATTAGATCAGACATTACCTGGAGGTATGGCTTGGTATGAAAAGAATACAGGGATCCTATTAAAGGGAATATTTTATTTTTATGATAGTGTTTTTAGCTATAATTTAGAAATGGTTAATACAAATGCATTTAATAATGTACCCCCCAAATGGGATGAAATACCTTTAGATCAAGTCATTAATTATGGAGATGATCTCTCTTATAACGTTGATGCTTCCGTTCTTTCTGGAAATATAAATTATGTGATAAATGATACTGCAAATTTTAATATTGATTCGAATGGTCTAATTACAAATATAATTCCTCTTACCGTAGGGGAATATTGGATTGAAATCTACGCATATAGTGATTATGATAAAAATTGTAATGCATTAATAAAGATTACAGTATTAGATGGAAATGAAGGTGGAGGAAACGGGGAAATTCCTGGATATGAAATTTCCATATTATTTATCTTAGCTGTAATTTTTATTTTTGGTATTTTAGTACTTATGAGGAATAAATTTAACGTCAAAAATTTCTAAAAATATTTTAAAATCTTTTTTTTATTTATTTACTTCTAATTTTTTAAATAATTATTCATGTATGAGATAATAAATTAATCAAGGCTCGTGGTATTTCCTTATAATCATTCACAGCATAAAATTTACCTTTCCCTGATTTTGCTATTTCTCTACAAGTTTGAATTCCTAAATCAGCATCATTATCTGGAGGCATCCCGATAACATGTAGTTTCGGAAATTCCTTTGCAATATCTATTGGATTTTCTCCACGATTATAATTACCATCAGTAATTAATATCGCAAATTCATTTTTTGCTCTTTTTTGTAATTTGTTTAATTCATCTAAACCTTTTTTCAACCCAATATAGATATTAGTAAAACCAACTGCTTCTGAATCTAAAATATCATCAATAATTTTATTGATTGATTTCTTTTCTCTGATCACTTTTAATACTATCGCTGTAGAATTAAATAATATGATAGAATAATTTTCTTTAACTAAATTATGAGCTAAAACCGAAGTAGTTAAAGCAGCATTTAATAAAAGTCGTCCGAACATACTGCCACTTGTATCAAGGATTAGAATCACCTTTCTTTTTTGACGTTTTCTTTTTATTCCATATATATCTTGATAATTTATTGATCTTTTTAGAATTTTTAATGGATTATGTTGGATTGTTTCATCTATATTAAATTCTGGCATTCCAATTTTATAGTATGGTATTGTTTTTCTCTTAAAACCACGAATTCCACGACTAGTAATTTTTAAAGAAGTTTTTAAAATACTTTGGCGAGCAAGTCTTCTAAAAACATATCGATATTTTTCAGATATAGGACGTCTAATAAAGAAATAGACCTCTGGCATAAACCCTGGGGCTTCTTTTGATTTTTCTGAAAAAAATTTCACACCTTCATCACAATCTAATGCATCAGTTGCGGCATAGACATTTGATTTTAATAATCCTCTTATAGCTTCTAGATTTTTATGTTCTATAGCAGTATAAGTTAAATCCTTGATTTGCTTATAGTCTAAAGTATTTGCCAAATGTTGGTAATAACTGGGGTTTTTCTTCCTTTTTCTTATAATTTCTAACTTAAGTATATCTTTATCTGAAGGAAGATCTGTAAGTCTTACATGAAGTCGTTTTTTCTCCTCCTCTTTGAGAATATCCTCTGAGAAATCATCGATTATTGAAAATCTGAATTATTTAGAACCGATAAGACTATATCTGTTATTACTTCCTTTTTTGTTCTTGTAATGCCATCTTCAATTTCAATTTTATTATATAGTGCCATAATTGAAGCTTCTATCCAATTTTTAGAGCTTTTATAATCTTGATATTGTGATAATAGTGCTGCTAAATCGATTCCTCCTCTTATTGAACTTCCTCTTCGGATTGAAACAATATTTCTTGTTGCCTCAACGATTTTCTGAGAAGTATAAATGATATTCTCATCTATGCTTCCATTAAAATTTACTTCTTTTTTGATTATTTCTAGCTCTTCCTCTTTTTTTTGGTAATCCAACTTAATCCAAATAAATCTATCCATAATTGCTTCCCCAAGAACAGTTACACCAACATGAGCGGATGGATTAAGTGTAGCAATAACAAAGAAACTATCTTTAGCTTTGATCTTCTTTAATTTTGGGATATCTAGAATCTTTTCATCTAAAGCGGTTAATAAAACATTTTGAGTACTCTCAGGCATTCGATTTATTTCATTAATAAATAAACATCCTCCATTTACCATAGCAGATGTAAGAGGCCCATATACATAGGAATCTTCCACATATCCTTTTGCAATAACTAAAGGAGGATCCCAATGTCCAATGAGATTATGAGTTAATGTTTCTTCCGAACAATCAACTCGAAAGAAATTTGTATCATAGTATTTTGAAATTGCTTCTGCTAAGGTAGTTTTACCAACACCAACTTCTCCTTCAATTAAGATGTTTTTTCCTATTGAACGAGCTATAAGGATTTTCTTTAACTCACTAGTTCTTCCAATGATATTATATTTTTGTTGTATTTCTTTGATTTTTTCTACAAACATAGTTTTATATATTTAGAAATGAAATTAGACTTTAATTTTTTATTAGATTCAAATTAGACTAACTATAATAAAAAAAGATAAAAAAATAATTAAGTTAATTCATATTTGCAATAAGGACAAAATTTAGCATCCCAAGGAACACCCTTTCCACATTTAACACATTTTCTTGTTATTTCAGTATAAGAATTAAGTCCTCCAACTAAAGATAATGTTATAATTGGAATTGCTATTCCTAATCCAAACATAAGAAATCCAACTGCGATCCATAAATAGGTTAAATCAATCGATAAATAAGGAATCAAATTACCTATTCCTGTAATCAATCCTATTATTGATATGGGAATACCTATCAAAAGAGATATTATTATTATTTTTAAATTTGTTTTGATGATTCTTCACCTTCAAAATATTTTTTCAATACATAAATTAGATTAAATAATGATTAAAATATTTGGCTTTGTCTTTACCTAAGAATTTCACTTTTCTATAATTATGTGATGATAATTGATTTTATTTTATGCAAATATCTTCATATCTTTAATAAATTGAATTAAAAAATAAAATGAATAATAAAAAAAAAAATAAAATAATTAACCCATAGTTATTGCATTAGTATCTTCATTTAAATTAATAATACCTTTTACTGCTAATTGTTTAATTGTACGGACAGCCATAATTGGCGGAATATCAAGTGATTTTTTCAAATCCTCTAAATTAGCTTGTCCTCCCTTATTCATTATAGTAGCTAATATTTCAACTTCAGGAACTTCTGCGTCCGAATGTTCAATAAGAAATGAACTAAAGAAATTCTTACCCCTAATTTCAACTAATTGTTTCTCTAAAGCATCCATTTTTTCTTCTGAATAACTAATCTTCAATTCTTTTTCTTTTTGTTCATTATTGAGTTTTTTCTGATCTAAATCAGATTTTTCTGTTTCTTTTTCTTGAATTTTATCATTAACAGAATTCAGATTAGATAGGAGGGTCTCAAGTTCAAATTCAGGTTTTTTAAACTCCGTTGTATTTCTTTCAAGAGTAGATGTAAGTTCTATGATTTTTGAATTTAATTCTTCCTTAGTTGATTTTAAGGACTCAATTTTTTTATCTAATTCAGTTGCTTTAGTTTTTAATTCAGTTAATTCTGAATTTTGAGTTCTGATTGTTTCTTCCAATTTTGCGATTTCCTCTTGCTCAGTTTTCATATTTTTCCAGATTGAACTAAGATTTTGAATTATTTCATCAGAATTTTTCTTCAGTGATTGTTGATATGTATCAAAGATATTTTCAAACTGTTCTATTAGACTTAAGACTTCTTTTGAAGAGCTCACTTGAAATCAACCTCCTCTAATAGGGTTACTATCCCTGTTTGTTCGTCATATTTTATTGGACCATTCTCTTCGACCATTTTCCTTAGAATTTGTCTTGCTTTATCCTCTCTCATATCAATTGCAATTAAAATACTCTTTAGATCTAAACTAGCATCCAATTGTAAATGTTTTATTAATCTGATTTGGTCTGATTGAATATAATCTCTTCTAATCAAAAGATTCATAGCAGCCACGCGATTTATATAGCTATCTACATAATTCTTTCTTTTTAAAAAATTACCTTCTAATTCTTTTTCAAGTTCTTTTATTTTATCATCAAATTTCTCTTGTTCTACTTTTAAACTAGAGATTATATTTTCTAATTCTTTCAATCTTTGAGTTCTGGATTCATATTCTTCTTTTTTAGTTTTTATATTTTCTTGAACTTCAGTTAATTTATTTTGAATCTCTTGAATTTTATCTATAAACTCTTGTTTTCTTGTGTTTAAATCCTTTATATCTTCATCTAATTTTATAATATCTCGGTCATTTTGCGAAATTTTTGACTTAAGAGAATTAATTTCATCTGTATTTGTTTCAATTGTTTTAATATTCTCATTTTTTTCTACTTCAAAAGCTTCAACAGATTCAAGTAATTTTTTAGGATGTTCTAATAATTTGGGGATATTATCTGTATTTAATGCTTTTATTTCATCAATTAGCATTTGTATTTTCTTAATAGCTGTTTTAGAATCTGTAATTCCACTCATTTTAAAAACACTAAAAATAATTGTTAAAGAATTTATTGATAATTTAATATAAGAAGTTATTTTTAACTATTCTTCTAAATTCTAAAATTCTTAAAATTATATATAAAAGAAAAAACTTTTATATTGAAGAATTGGATAATTAAATTTTCTTTAATATTTTATTTAAAACAGAATTTTCATTAAGTTCACCTATCTTTAACTCTCTTCGATTAATAACTAAATTTAGATTCTCAATTAAAGATTTGGCGAAATAATTGAATGAAAATTTAAAATCAGCATTGATTTTAAAATATTCTTTTAAAAATAGATTTATTAATTCGATTTTATGTAATGGTTCTTCCATTTCAAAAATACCTGGATCAGTGTCAATTAAAGAACAACATATCCAGGCAATATCTTCCAAGTAATTCCCCTCATATGACTCCTCAAAATCAACTCCATAAATTTTTTTATTTGAAAAATTAATAATAAAATCTTTTAACCGTGTATCTCCTTTATTTATGACTATAATCTTATCAAAATCTTCTTTTAAAATTATGTTTTTTTTATGAAGATCTGCTAACCACTTAGCTAAAAGTTTTATTGCCAGAAGTATTTTTTTTGTTATCTTATTATCTACTTCTGATAGTTCCTTTTTCCCCCTTAGATTATTATTGATAAAATCACATAGATTCTCGCCATTAACCTTTTCTTGAATAATATAGGGATTTTTAAAATATATAATCTTAGGAATTTGAAGTTTTTGAGCTTTAAGATAATTAATCATTTCATATTCTTTATCAGCTTTTTCACTCTGAAGCTTCTTTATAATAAAAATTTCTGAGGAATTAGTTAAACGATCTGTCAAAATTAATTCATATACCATGTTCTTTTTACTTTTTAATGGTATCAAAGAAAATTTATTTTTTGAATCATCTAAAATAAATGATAATTTATCTAATAATTCTGAGAAGAATTTATCTTTAATTATTTGATCAACCATCTTATGATAATGTTTTATTATTATATGAAAAATTAATTGATTTAGATATAAAATAATTCAAATCAGAAAAAACCTTTTTTTTTATCTAAATTAAGGATTTGATAAGATAATTTTAGTTTCTTTATTTTAATGGGTTTATATTAAAATATAATTTTGAACATGTTCATAATTAGAGTTAATATTCTTATTATATATTATAAAAATAAATATAATTAGAATTTGATTTCATTTAATCATAATAAAATGAGTTTAGATACTAACCATGTAAAATTAGGAATTATATATGGATCAAATCCCGATGCAAAAACTTTTGCAGAAAAATTTACAGGCCATTTACTAAATAATGATAATTTCTGTTCTGCATGTGAAGATTTAGAGCAAAAAATTAAATGTGATAAATGTAGGCAGTCAATAGGAAGTTATTCTAAAAATATCTATTATTATAAGAAGATTGGTGAAAATACACCAGAAATTATTGATGATCCGATTCAATTTTTACCAAATGACTTACCTCAATTAGATTTCTTATTAGTTGTATATATACATCAAGATTTATTATCAGGATTACCTGAATTTTTAAAGGATAAAGATATTAAAGCTGTAATTGTACCTATTGAAGAACCAAATTGGGTTCCCACTGGTTTACAAATACAAGTTTTAAAATTATTTGAAAAAGAAGGAATTCAAGCAGCTTTTCCAAAACCTTTTTGTGCTTTAAATGAAATAGAAGATGAATATAATAAAATTAATTTTAATATTACTAAAAATCATAATTTTATTGGTAGATTTATTAATTATTTTCAAATAGGTAAACCAAAAGTTTCATTCAGACTGAATAATGATGGAAAAAGTATAGAAGATGTTTGTGTTTTAAAGAGTGCTCCTTGTGGTTCAACATATTTTATAGTACAACAATTAAAATGTAAATATATAGAAAATAAAAAAAAGAATGATTTATCTTTAGATGAAAAAATTAGTAAAGCTCACCATTCATATCCTTGTAGTGCTTCAATGGATCAGGATTCTGTTTTAAAGGATTCGATACTCCATATTGGTGGATATATAATACGAAATGTAATTCGTAGTGAATTATATCTTGATATAAAGGAAGGTAAAAAATTAGAATATATAATCAAATAAAACTTATTCATTAATTAGAACTTATTAAGTGTGAATAAAAAGCTCTTTATAGGATTTTTTACATAGACTTAATTTAAATAAAATTATCTATTTCAATGTTTAGATTATTGGATTTCATTTTATTAAGTTTATTAATAAGAGATATATTATTTGAATTAATAAGGATCACATAAAATCTCAGAAAATAGTTATAATTCTTAAGTAAAGAGTTGATAGATATATATTTAGAAGAAATACAATCTAATAGAAGTACTGGATTGCGTAAGAATGATACAGAGAGGTTGGAAATCTCAATAAATGAAGATTTATTAAATCAAATATATATAATTAATGATACAAAATTTATTACAAGTGATATTAACCAAAATGACTTAAAAATTGCCCCAGAAGATTACTATATGATAATTAATAGATCGAATTTAAAATTAAAAGTTCAATTTAACTTAGATATCTCACAACATAAGCTAATTTATGATCCATATAAGTTTGAACATTCTAAAAAAGAAATCATCAATCCTGAAGAATTTAGAAGAATATATAATGTCCCCGATGGATTTATAGATGTTTTATCAAAATGGTATAGTATTAAATTTACATATCCAGATAAAAATTTAATTTATATTAAACCCGAAATGGGTATCTCAATTCAAACCCATAATAAGCGAATGGAGTTTTGGGAAATATTAGAAGGAAAACCTATCATTATAAATGGAAATAAAGTACATTATTTTGTAGATTCTGGTGAGATATATAAAATTCCCATTGGAACATTCCATTCTTTGTTTAATCCAAATAAAAAAGACAGATATATAGTGTTAAAAGAGATGTGGAAAGGTCAATTTGATGAAGAAGATATAGAAAGACTCTTTAGTCCAAATTTATAATGAAATAAAACAAAAAATTAGAATTAGATCTCTTTATAAATAATTTTTTACCCATTCACGATAGTCGAAACGATTTCAAAATTGATTCTTTCTCGAACTTTTAATCAATACTATTTTATTGTTAAGTAATTAATCCCTCTTTTAATAGGGATAAGATCTTTTTTCAATCGTCATATTTCTTAGGTGGAGTTCGCCAAGCTATAAGTGTAAGCCTTGAAATATGCATAAATTATAATGCTAATGAATTATGTTTATTTAACCAATCTAGCAAATCAGAAAGGTAAGCTGTTGCTAAAGCAATTGAACTATCAGCACTTCCATAATATAAATAAAGTTCATCACCTTTTAGAATCCAACCACATGGAAATACGACATTATTAACATCTCCACATCTTTCATATTTTTCTAAAGGGCTAAAAATCCATTCATCGGATCTAGCTATTAGTTTAAACGGATTTTCTATGTCTAAAAGTGCTAAACCAAGGCGATAAATAATACCACTAGCTGTTTCTTTAACACCATGATAGAGAATTAACCATCCCTCATCAGTCCTTAAGGGTGGAGGACAAAGTCCAACTTTATTAGCATCCCACCATGCACCCTCCCTTGCCCGAATTATAATTTTATGATTTCCCCAATACTTTAAATCTGGAGAAAATGAAATCCAAATATGAGCTGAAAAACTGGGAATATATGATACAGGTCTATGGAGCATTGCCCATTGGTTGTTAAATTTAATAGGAAAAAGAGCTGCGTCTTTATTTTCAGGAGGCATAATAGGACCATATTTATTAAAATTTTTAAAATCTTCAGTTGTTGCTAAAGATATCAGTGGTCCTGCCATAGAATAGGCAGTAAATACAATACCCCATAATTTATCTTCTTCTAAGTATGTAATTCGAGGATCCTCTATTCCCCAAATCTCTTCGGGATATTCTTTAGGTTCTGGTAATAAAGTAGGTTTTGTATCAATCTCCCAATTATTTATACCATTATTACTTTTAGCTAAAGTTAAGTGAGAAATTCCTTTTCTATCTTCTACTCTCATTAATAGTAATATATTATTATTATATCTAATAGCTCCTGCATTAAATACACTATTTGCACAATATGGTAAATCTTGTACTTTAATAATTGGATTGTCTGAATAACGTCGGAAAAGGTCTTTTAAAGGTTTATTTTTCATTATTACTCCTTCCTAAAATTCTGATTTAATCTTAACAATTTCTCCTGTTTTTTTAGCTTCATTAGCTAATTTATAGGCTTGATTATATTGCTTTGCAACTATTTTCCATGAAACTTCATTATCAAGATATTTTTTTAAATTTTCCCCTAATTGTAGACGAAGATCTCTATCACAGGCCAATTTTATTACCTCCTGTTTTAGCATTTTTTTTGTTGTGAATAATAATCCTCCTTTGTTTTCTAAAGTTTGGGATGTTAAACCCTCCATTGGAGCGGTTGTAATATATGGTTTATTTAAAGCAATAATCCGTGCTAGTGTTCCAGATTGTGTTTCATCAACAGTTGGTAGAATAATAAAATCACATATAGCCATGATCTTATAATAAACATCTCCTCTAGGAATGAATTCATAATAATGAGCGATTCCCTTACTCTGTAATTCTAGAACGTTTAATTTCCATGTTTCATAATCTTTTTTGTGATTAGGATCACGAATAGTACCAGCTGCTAATAAATCCCATTTTTGTCCAGTTTTTTCTTTAATCTCCTTATGAATCTCTTCCCACATCGATATTAAAATGTCCCATCTTTTATTAGACTGAATCCATCCAACCATTCCAACTATATGATCAGCCAAAACTGATGTATCTAAATTCAATTCCTTTTTTAATAATGGAACCTCATGCATACCCCGTCGTTTATCAGTTCTAGCACCATGTGGAACGACCATTATATTTTGAGGTGTTTCCCAGCCTTTTGTGCGAAAGTTCCAATCTAAACGCCACTTTTGATAATGACACTTAAATAATACTATATCACTCTTTTGACAAAGTTGAAAAACAAATTCTGCTTCAAAATCTGTTAGACGACCATGTATTGTATGAGGTTCAACAATAATTGGATATTTATTAATTGCTTCTAAAAGTATAAGAAATCCCTCATTTTTATCTCCAATACCACGTTTATCTCTATATTCATAAAGACCATATTCGTGTTCTAAATGAATAACATATGGATCTAATTCATCTACTTTATTATCTACGACTTCCCACCAATTAGATTTTGAAATATCTATAATAGGAAATACACCTTCTCCCTCACCATCTACATGGCTTATAACAAAGACCTCTCTCTCTGGATTAGCTTTTTGGATAAATTCTCTTGCTTCTTCGGCAAAAGTTGCAATCCCACATAAACGTGGTGGATATGAACTTATAATTACAATTGGTTTTTTATTCATCTGATTTTGACAATACCTATCCAATAAATATTTATAGTATTATGATATTTGTTTGATATTATTAATTTTACGTTTATACAAATAAATAGTTATTATTCACTAATTTCAATTAGATTTTCAAATGAATACATATTCAGAAGAGTAAGTACCCAAGCTAACGTAGATTCAGCTCCTTGATTAATATTTATACCATTATATGTTAAACCATCATAACAACCCCCAGTTTTATAATCATAAAGCGAAATTTTTATATCATTATTTCCTAAAAACCATTCTGAACACTTTCTTGCCTCTGAGATCCATTTTTTATTTTGAGTTACTTTATAAGCCTCTATACATGCTTCACAAATACTTTGAGCTTCTATAGGTTGTTGATCAAATATAGCTTTTTCTCCATCTTTATGATACCATCCTTTATTACCAATTGGGGAAAAACTATTCTTTTCGTTCGTTTGAATTTTTATCAACCATTCTAACATTTTAATACCCGCATTTACCATGTCATTATTTTGTATCCATTGTCCAGACATTAGTAATGCCTCTGGTATTTTTCCATTATCATATGTTATAATATCTTCTAACCATTCCCAATTATCTTCAGCATTCTTTAAGTAAAGGTTATATAATTTAAAAGCTAATTCTTCCCGAATTCTTCTTATTTTGCTATCCCCACTAAAACGAATTAAATATGCATGAATTCCAATTAAACCAAAGGCCCAAGCTCTAGGGGAAGTTAATGTTGGCAAAATAGAAACACTTCTATTAAAAAAATCCAAAGCAATATCTGCAAGTCGCTTTATTTTTGATGACCCAATAGTTATACCTAAACTCCATATAGCACGACCATGACAATCATCAGTCCCAGTTTCATCAAGCCATCTACGATCATATCCCATAAAATTTCTAAATCTTTTATTTTCCTCATTAAATGCGTGTAATAGAAAGCTTAAATATTTACTAACAAGATTAACTAAATTATAATCTTCCGGAAATAAATTCTCTACCATTATTGTTGCTATTAATGCTCTAGCATTATCATCAGTACTGTAACCATGTTTTCTAATTGGTATTATAAATTTAGCATGTTGTAAAATACCAACATCATCAGTTAATCTGTAAATATGATCTAATTTTAGTTCAGGCATCTCAAATGGAGTTGAAAGTAAATAATTTTTACGTGATATTAGATCTGGATGTGATATTCTTTCCGCCAGAGTATTAGTAAAAACCTCAATATATTTTCGAGCAACCTCTTTCCAAACCATTTTTCTCGTAAACTTATATGCTTTTTTCCTCATTGAATCTCTTTCTACTTTATGATTTATTAAATAAAGAACTTGAGAAGCTAATGAATGAGAATCATTAAAATCAATAATTTTTCCTATTTCATTTGATAGAAGTTCTTCAGCATGCCAATAAGGTGTTGATATTACCGCATTCCCTCCACCTAGTGCATAACAAAGTGTACCAGAAACAATTTGTTCCTTATTTAAATAAGGGGTAATATATATATCTGTGGCACCTAAAAAATTGCATAGTTCTTTAAGATCAACAAAATGATTATAAAAAAGAACATTATCTTCAACCCCTTTGTTTCTTGCCCTTATTTGTAATGCATGACGATAAGACTCTCCTTGTTCTCTTAATATATTTGGATGTGTTGCTCCCAAAATAATATAGACAGTATTAGGATGTTCACGTAAAATATCTGGTAAAGCATCAATTACGATTTCTATTCCTTTACTTGGATTTAACAAACCAAAAGTTAATAAAACATTTTTTCCCTCAACACCAAATTGATCTTTATAAAAACTTGGATCCATAAAGGGTAAATCAGGAATTCCATGAGGAATAACAATTATTTTTTTTTCTTGTATAGAATATTTTTTTTTTAATATATCTATTGCTTTATAACTCATTACTACAATATAATCTGATTTTTCACATATTTTTTCTACTACTATTTTTTGTCCTAAAGTAGGATTAAGTAAAACAGTATGAAATGTTGTTATCAATGGAACTCTTAAATTCTGAATTAATCCAAGAATATTTTTTCCATTTTCTCCTCCATAGATTCCAAATTCATGCTGTAAACATACTATATCCACTTTATTTATATTTATAAATTCAGCAGCTAATTTATATTCATTTAGTCGATTTACATTTATTTCGAACCGAACATCAGAGGGATAATTATAACCTTCTATAAAATCATTCATAGCTATTGCCCAGCAAGATTGATTTGGAAGTTCATTAGAAATTGCATTTAAAAGATCATATGTAAAAGTTGCTATTCCACATTTTCTTGGTAAATAATTTCCAATAAATGCTATATTTCTTATTTTAGAGAGAATTTTACTCATATTTATTCCATTATCTTTTTTTAGTCGATTTGGAGGTTAAATAAATAATAATATAAAAAATATTTTTTTATTTGATAGATTCTAAGAAAGGTATAATGTCTTAATAATTTAGAATGATATTATTATTATTATTCCAAAATAAAATCTACAAAATATATTATTTTTAAAAATAAAAATAATTATAGTATTTTCATTTGAATATTTATATTATAATTTATTCTTATATTTGATTTTTATCCGTTATTCAAAAGATAAAAAAATATCTTATAATTTATTCCTTAAAACTATCAAAAAGCGGAAATTGCCAAGTCTGGTCAAAGGCGCTGGACTCAGAATCCAGTCTCAAAGGAGTACGGGAGTTCAAATCTCCCTTTCCGCATATTAATTTTTATACAAATATCTTTCTAATTCTATCATTTATATATAAATAATTTTAAATAAAGTGAAATTAAAATAAACCAATAGATTAATATTAAAAACTCAAAAATCATATAATATTTAACTAATGTCAAATCAAAAAGAACCTATTGACAAAGGTAAGATTCCAGAGAAAGAAGAAGAAAAAACATTAATATTCCAATTTAATGATGAATTACAGGAGTTCCAAGAATTAGAAATCGAAGAAGATCTACCTTTGTATGAATTATTAGATTCAGATTTCATTTTTTTATTTCTTGATCCAAAAAGATATAGAGTATGGATCTGGCATGGTAATAATACAACTACAAGAATGAAATTCGTTGCTGCTAAAATGGCACCGAAAATAAGAGATCAATATGCAATTGCCTATAAAATAACTGCTGCAGATGAAGGTGATGAAACAATGGCATTTAAGATTATGTCTGGTTTGGAAAAAGAAATAGATTATGAACATATTCAAGAAGGTCCCTCTTATGAAGGAACTGAAAAGGATATAGAATTACTTGACTCATTAACTAGAGAAAAAATCTTGCTACTCTTAGAGAAGGCAGGATTACCTGAAGGATATAAAAGAAAAATGGTTATAGTTAAAAATAATATATATGGGTATAGAGAATATGAAAGAGATTATATGGGTTCTAGTATTATAGAAAAACAGCTTTTTCCTTTAAAAGAAGAAGTTGATGATGGGACCTATTTGGCTGAAGGTTATATCCCACGTATGTTAATTTCTTTTAATAATGTGATTTTAACAGAATTATTAGAAAAATCCAATGGAAAAGGTAAAATAATCAATGAATCGGAAGTAAATCGTGAATCTGAAATAAAAAATGAATCAGATAATGATAATTAATAAATCTTTTTTGTTATTGGGATTTTTAATTTTAAGTTTTCGTCTTTAAAATAAGTTAAATAACTTTATTTCTTAATATAATTAATAATAAGATGAATATAACATATTTTGATTCTATAGTTAATATGATTATTCTTTAGAGTATTTTTCAACGATATAATTTTCTAAAGACCATGCATACTTTTCTAAATTTAATAAAATAATTTTCTGTTGTATTTCACGAAGATAGGTTACATCCAATTGGCCAAATTCTTCTTTTAATTTATCTATTAAATCAAATATATTAACTATTATATTCCAATCTCTCGCCCATTCTATATCTTGTTTTTTAATTTGTTCTGTTATATAAATTACCTCATATAAATTATATAATTATACAGTTAATCATTATTCTCAAGGTAATATATATTAAAAAATGTTACTGTCTGGTGATTTTTCATCAACGCAAAATAACCTTTTTATTTTTTTTTTCTTCACATATTTTAAATCATAATCTTTATTAGCACATG
>CAZGJX010000034.1:0-36207 GCA_964525635.1 uncultured archaeon | reverse complement strand
GATAAAAAAGAAATGACATGAAAAAACCTTAAAAATATAATGCGTTATAAATAAATTATTTAGGTAACATATCTATTATAATTAAATCATGATCTTTTTTAACCAATAGAATGTGTGAACGTTTTGAAGATAATAGTTTAATTAGCATTGAAGAAAAGACTAAAGAATTTAAATATGAATTTTTAAGTTCGTATATTACTAAGTGGAACGCAATTGTAGGAAGATATAGAATAAATAGAGCAATAATAGATACCCATGCGGGAACAGGAAAAGTTTTATTAAATAATAAGGAAGAAATATATGGTTCAAGTCTCTTATTTCTTAAAAAAACGGCGTTATTACAGGATAAACTTTTTTTTTATTTTCTTGAACAAGATAAAAAAAATTATAATTCTTTAAATAATCATATTAATAAGGTATGTAATGAAGGTTTTAGATTTCCTTCTAAATATACAACAAGGTTAGTTAGAGTTGAAAAAAATGGATTATTTTTTGAAAAAAAAAAAAAGAATATAAAATATGAAGCAAAGACAATATATCCTGATCTAAGAAAAATAAATATAATAAATGGAAACTGTGTGAATCTAATTGAAAAAATTTTAAAAGAAATTATAGCCTTTCCATCATTTTTTTTTATTGATCCCTGTGGAGCTCTTGAATGGGATCTTTTAAAAAAAATAATAAATAGTCGATTAGATAAACCATATAAAGAAGGAACTGACCTTTTCATTAATTTTTCTTGGCAGGCCATTTTAAGAAATAAATCAGAAAAATTTCCTGAAAAACAACGAAATAATTTCTTTAAAAAGATATTTAATATAGATCTTAATGAAGTAAATTATAAAATAAAGATAATTGAAAAAAAGAAGAAAAAATTGGGTAAAAGATATACTGAATATGATTTATATCTTGAACTTTTTAAAAATAAATTGGAAAAATATTTTTCTTTTGTATCTCAGTTAGATATCCCTGGTATATGGACATTGGATAATCCAGTATATTCTCTAATTTTTTGTACAAATAATGAGAGTGCAAAAAGTTTATATGAATCAATAGAAAAAAGACTAACTAAAACAAAAAAAGAATATAGATTATTTAGAAAATTAGATCCAAATATTACTTATCAAAAGATGAGGGAATTCAGAAAAGAATATATGCCATTAGATAAATTCAAAGTATAGAATTTCCTTTATATTATTAATATTTAATAATTAATTGGTTATGAAAAAATTGTTAATAGAGAGATTTGATAATATAGGAGTTTTAAACACAAGAAAAATAACTAAAGGAACTAAAGAATGGGCCGATAGCAATGTTAATTGTTATTATGGTTGTTCAAATAATTGTCGATACTGTTATGCTAAGAAGATAGCTATTCGATTTAAAAGGGAAACTCCTCAAACTTGGAAAATAATGAAACCAAATTACAGAGCTATTAATAAAAATTATGCAAAACGTAAAGGAACAATTATGTTTCCGACATCTCATGATATTACTTTAAATAGCTTAAATAATTGTTTAATTGTTTTAGAAAAATTATTAAGAGCAAATAATCGTGTACTTATTACATCTAAACCTTGTTTTGATTGCATCAAACAAATATGTGATATTTTTTCCGATTATAAGGATCTAATTCTTTTCCGATTTACTATAACATCTATTAACGATAGATTTCTACAATTTTGGGAACCAGAAGCACCCCATTTTGAAGAAAGATTATCAGCTTTAAATTATGCCTATGAAAAAGGATTTAAAACAAGTATCTCTATTGAACCTTTTTTAGATAAAGATCCTACAGATTTAATAGATAGGATTCTTCCCTTTATTACAAATTCAATTTGGATTGGAAAAATGAATTATATCAAAGCTTCTAATATAAATAAAGCCGAGGAAAAAGAATATAAAAGAATTCGGATGATTAATTCTAAAAAGAATATTAAACAAATTTTAATGAATCTCAAGAAATATGATCATCCATTAATAATGATAAAAGACAGTATTATAAATTACCTATTGAATAACAATAAAAGATTAAAATTATATTAAATCTTTTTATGAGATCTTTTTTCATGATAAACTCACATTATTTTCTAAATATTTCATTAAATCCTTATATCTTAGAGTATTAATTTTATCTTTTTTTAATTCATAATGATTTTTAAGTAATTTTCATCTTTATTAGTTAATAAGTCATTAAATAATTTATTATAAAAGAAAAAAAATAACTAGATTTTCATTAAACCCTTTTTATAAAAATAAACTGTTTTTTATTTTAATGAATTATTGTTTTAGTTAATCGATCTGACTTTCTAAATACTTAAATATTAATTTTTTTACTTGATAAATATCCATAATTAGAATCATAAATTAAGGAAATTTAGGGATTTAAGCAATTTATATAAATTAGTTTCAATAAGATGTAAAAATAATTAGGAAATGTGATATAAGAATGATAAAAAACTCCCCTCTTTATAAAGATGGTTCTAATTTAAGCAAATTCATTGATTTCGATCATCATCATAAAATTTTTTACGATAACCTATATTTAAACGATTATGATTTTGTAATTAAAATTCCTCTTATATTAAGATATGAATTCCAAGAAAAAATTAAAATTGAAAAATTTAACTTAGCTAAATATACGTATATTCTCGACTATGAGTAATAATATCAAATCTAAAAGATCTTTACAAAATATAAAATGACTCTGAAAAAAGATGATATAGAACAGGAATTAGAGTGTTATACTAAAATCATTAATCTTTTTTCAAATATAAGTAAAGATCCGATAAATTTAGAGACATATAAAGATCATGCAATTATAAAAGCTATGAATGCATTGAAAGATCCTAAAAATGAAACTTGGTTGAGAAATGCTTTAGTTGTTCTATTATCACTATTTAATGGAAATCCTGCTGATCTATATAGCAATCTTGGAAATAATATAAGGACGATATCAGAGATAGAAAAAGCGGATATTTTTTCAAAATTAAAAAAAGAAGTATCTTTAAAAAAGCGTGAAAAGAGATTTAATGATTTACTAAGAAAAATAAAAGATCATTAAAGAGTTTGCTAAATAAAAGCGGGGATTTTTTAAAAATAAATAAGTGTATAATTATATATATCAAAAGACAAATCCAGGATGTTTGATAAAATGGATAATAAAAATATTAGAGAAGAAATAGTTAAAATTTCTTATGATATCGCGAAGGGAAATTTTATTAAAGATTTATTTTATGTTACAGAAACAGAAAAAGCCATTAAATTCAAAACAAAATCTGAAGATAAATTTTGTGATATACCTAAGACGTATATTCAAAATGGATGGAAAAAAGACATGAAAAATCCTCAAAATATATATCTTAAGTCTTATAGTGAGTTTTTAAGAATTTTTTGGAGAAGACTTGAAAAATAATTTATATCATATTAAAAACTATAAAAGAAGAAATTAACAATAACTCGAGAAGATATTCATTAAAGCTAAGAGAAACATAATCTCAAAATGAAAAATGTAAGAAAGATTATGACCGATTTAAAAAAAAATAAAGAAATATTAGAAAGTTATATTAATTTTATCGTTGTACATCTAAAAATAGAATTTGAACGATTTTCTAACATTTCAATAGAAGATCAATTGAATATTAAAGAAATACATAGCGATATAAAACTTATTGTAGAAGAATATCTCAACAAAATTTTATATCTTATATATGTTGAAAGAAGTTCCAACATAAATATGCAAGATTATTTCTTTAAATTGATTAGAAATTACAAACAAAAAATAGAAATAAATGTTAAGAAAAAAAAGATTCTTCAAAAAATATCTAAATTAAATATAATATATGATTATCTTCAAATAATAGAAAATTTAAGAGAATTTGATTTATTTGATACAGAATTAGATTTGATCTTGGCTTATTTAACAATGTTAAATGTTAAAAATAGATTTGAGAAATTATATATACTATTCTGTCCATTCTCTCGAAGATGTATTTTACCTCAAAGAAAATCAATTTGTAATTTTCCAAATTATAAAATATGTTCTGAATATCAATTAAGGAAAAAAGAATTAAAATTGAGCAGACTTGATTAATCTTTATTTTCTATATTCTTATATCTAACTTTAGATTTATATTATTCAGAAATTCTTTTAATCTTTATATTATACGTTTTTCTTATTTCCGTATAATAAATTCCGTTTCCCTGTTCATTTATAATCTCACAAATACGATAGAAAAACTTATCATCAAAGAATAGGATATCTCCTTTAGGATCAAATCCTTTTAGCACTTCTATTAATTTGTTTACTTTCAAAATTAAAAATATTTCTGTCTTTATTTGTTAATCATACTTCTTTTTTATATAAATCTTTCAGAAAATGACATTTTTTATAAAAAGTAATAAATAGAATGCTTGGATCAATATTATTTGCCTTATTTAAGTTTATTATTCATTTAATAATTATCAATCTACTAACAATCTTTCTTGAGGGGGGAATAATTGGTAATTAACGTATATATTGTTGAAGATGATATTGAATTACAAAAGATATATGAATTGTTATTAATTACCAATGGATTACATGTAATTGGAAAAGCAAATAATGGAGAAGAAGCAATTACCAAATATAGGAATTTTATTGAAAAACCAGATATAATTTTAATGGATTATTATATGCCAATTAAAAATGGTATCGAGGCAACAAAAGAGATTATTAAAATTAATAAAAAAGCAATAATTTTATTTATAAGTGCTGATCTTAAAATTAAAGCTCAAGCATTATTAGCAGGAGCTAAATTTTTTTTAAAAAAACCTTTCAGTTGTAAACAACTCATTAAGAAAATAAAGTTTTTCTGTTAAACTAAAATTTTTATTAAATTTTTAAAATCTCATATAATATTTAAGAATCTCTAATTCTGGATTAATATTTGAATAAATTAAATCTTAAATTAATTATAATTGAAAATTTAAAATTACAAAAAAAAAATAATTATTTATGAATTATCTTCTAAATATTTCTTTAATTCCTTAAATCTGAGATTATTAATTTTCTCTTTATTTACTTCATAATGTTTTTTAGCTAATTTTCCTATATTTTCTAAATTTGTTTCTCTTGTTCTCTTGAAAGTAGAATCATATTCAAGTGTATATATATAAAAATATGTCCAATTCCCCCTGGATACAATCTTTATTTTAGGTTCATTTAGTTTTTTATTTAATTCAATAATAGCATTTTTAACTTTTTCTGGATCCTGGATTTTTGCAATCTCAGATATTTTTAAATGTAGTTCATCTATTCTCATCTTCATTATTTAATAAATCACCGATAAATTTATGTGTTTCTATTAATAGAAATCTTTAATTTTTTCTATTATATATATTTTTTTTATCATATAAACATGTTTCGACTAATCGAAACATTTAAATATTCTGATTTATATTATCTTATTGAAGTTAATTAAAAAAAAATGGTGTTTAAAAAAATGGAATGGAAAAAAAATTGGTCAGGATGCGTAAAATATTGTAATACTATGAGAAATTCACTTTTAGACCGAGATAATAAAAAACACCAACAAATCAAATTTAAATTATTTTAAGAGGTAAAAAAAATGGTCGATAAATATTGGTTGGAATGGGCTAATAATTTTATACAGGATGTTGATGGAGAAACACCTGAAAATTTTGCTGACGATTATAAAGAGAAAATAGCAATCTTTTTTAAGAAAATGGTAGAGGAAGCAGAGAACAGAGGAAGAATGATTGGAGAACAATTAGATAATCTCTCAAGAAAAATGAATTCTCTTGCTAACAACGATTTTATGACGATGAGACAGAGAATCACTCTCCTAAGAATGTCTTCTAACATTAATAAAATCAAATGTGGTGAGATATAAAAATGAGAAAATTATTATCAGAATTAAAAGGAAGGTTTGTACATATTATTAAATATTGTCAATATTATAAAAACTGGAAATGTCCACATTTCTTTATTTATGAAGAAATAATCTTCATAAATTCTAAAAATTAAGGTATAATCTAAATTCTTCATTAATTTTAATATAGAATTTTTAATATCTTCTATTGATTTTTGATGAGTTTCTACAATACTTATCATTTGTTATAAACATATCTTTTTATTTTAAATATTTGAAGAAAAATTAATTAAAAATCTTTTGGTTAATACTTAGCAGATTAAGTTGAAAAATTAATCAATTGTTTTATAGTACATTATATAATTAATTTCATAATAAACCTTGAGATATGACTAAATTAGAAAAACATAATTTAAAACATAAAATTCTTAATTATATTGAATCTAAGGGAAAATTGAAAGCCAGTCTTCTATATAAACTAGAAAAATGGCTTCTAAAAGAAGTAAAAAATGATTATAACCTAAATAAAAAAATACTTTATGAGAACATAATCACATTAATTAATGAAAATAAAATATGTTTGATTGTACCTCACTTATATAAAATAAAATGGAATCAAGTAGAATTAAAAGATTTAAAATATCTTGAGGATGGGAAATATTTAATAAGGGAAATGAAAGATTTAAGTAATAATCGGTTAAATAATTATTACTTTGATTCAAGGAAATCTAATCATCAAAATAAATTAGAACTTACAAATAAATTAAGGAGAATACTGATTAGAAAAGGTGAATTCAAAAAAAAAATAATTCTTTATCTTTCTGATAATGATATCCCTTTGAATATTTATGAAGAATTTGAAGGTAATTATAAAATAAATTTTACTGATTTTAATATGAATAAATATGAAATAAAAAAAAAATTCAATATACCTTTAAAAGAACAACAGAATCATCAAATTGTTATTTATAATTACAGAAGAAAGTTTATGTGTTTTTATATTACTATAATCGAAGCAATTCAACATATAATTAGTGAGTTAATTATAAATAAAAATAATATTATTGATTATAAGAAAAAAATTAATGATCTTGGAACCAAGTTTGCTTTCTATTGCGACCTATATGTTACTAGTGATTGGATTGATGTAGCTCCTAATATTTATAGATGGGAATCTTTCTTTAAGTATTATAATCTTCCATTTAGAGTAAAATTAACCTTTGAAAATGTTAGATTTTCAGGTAGAACATTTGAATTCTTCATGAAATATGAATATACAATAAAGATAAAGAATTATGCAAAAGAAACTATTCAACATCTTAAAAACCTTGGATATGAGGAGAAAGGAAGAGATAAAGACACAACTTCTATAGGTTTTAACCATAATGCATATATCCCATCTTCATCTATTGAATATTTCTATTTCTGTGGTAAATATTTCTTCTATTATTATCTATTTCTACTCTTCTCTCATTCATTTGAGTATATTAGAAAAGAGTATTCTGATTGCAATTTTACAGAAAAAGATAAGGATTTATATAAAGTCTTTTTACCTACAACAAATTTAATATTTAACTTTTCTTCTAAAACATTAAATAAAGAGATTATTTTTAAATATTATTCGCTAGATCCTAATGAATTAGAAATAATATATAATAAATTTCTATTACCAAACGTTAGATTAATAGAGAAAAAGTTATATAAGTATTTTTTAATTAAAACTTCTTTAGATAAAAAAAAATATTAAATAAGTTGAGACTCTAAACCTTCAGTACAAGAGGAACCTAATGATTTAATTGTCATATTAAAGGTAATATTCTTCATTAGGAGAATAGAATCTCTGGAAAAAGGATATATATTATTTTTAAATACTATAAAAAGTTGAATATTACCTTTTTGCCAGAAATCTTATTGTTAATTTTGAATCTTATAATGATATAATTCATTCATATCGTTAAAATGAATAAAGTAAATTAACAAATTTTATATATATTATCAGGGATTTCTATAAAATACAGGACTTTAATAGATTAAGGGCTATTTTTTTCTCTTGATTTGTTAAATTCTCTATTTTTTTTGTAGGTTGTATTTTTTTTTTAAAACACTTTCTTAAAAATGCAATATTGATCAAAAGAACATTCGTATAAATATCGTCATTATTTTGGACTTCTGGGAATCTCACAAGGGCATTTAGAATTCTATAACTCCATTTCTCTATATGTCTCTCGTATTTTGGAGAATTATAAAATTCCAATAGATTATAATAAATTCCTACTTCATTACATATATTATTCATATTTATTTTGCCCTGCTGAGTTTTTTTAGAGATAGAAAGTACGCTTTCCAAATATAATAATAAAATTCTCTGTATTTAAAATTAATTCAAGATATTTTTTTATATTTTTTATAAATTAATGTTGTTATTTTATTGTAGATTCAATTAAAAATTCATTTTACAATTATTAATGACCTTTATTAAAATATAAAACTAATAATTTAAATTACACTTATTATTAATATATAAAAAGACGCTAAAATCTCTTTGAATTCAACGTTTTAGATTATAAAAAAAAAAGAAAATTAATTGAGGGTATTTTAGAATTTAGGTAATGAATCTAAAATTAAAAATCATTCAAATAATAGCGACAGAAATCCCCTTTATATCACCTCGAAATTTGTCGGAGTGAAAAGATCTTACAAGAATGAGGAAAAACGGCAATTTTATTATCGAAAATGGATAAAATGGCGATTTTCATTCAAAAAACATCACCCATATTCTTCCGACACTAAACGATTTGATATAGTCGAAATTAATGTCGGCTTTAAATTAATGATTCTTAAATTTCAATCAAAATGAAAGAATCAAAAATACCCTCAATTAATTATTATTTTTAATTATGTTGTTTGATTTTCATTTTTAATCCAACAACTGTTATAAGTGCACTAATTCCCAATATAGTAAAGAAATCTAATCCATACCAAGGAATCTCATCTGAAGGTTTTGGTTTTCCTTCGACAGTGATACTGATAATAATATAACAATAATTATCCCCTGGATCATAAGCTCTTATTTCTAACCAATAAGTTCCACTATCTAATATAGCACTAATAGTAATAAGACCATTGGAATTAATCCCAAAATTAATTGTATCATTTATCCAATAATGGTCAATTCCAGAAAAATCTATAGCATCCACATCATAGAATAATGCTTCTCCATATTCTATAACTTGACCTGAAGGATTAGGTGACCAAGTTGGTGATGCTTTTGGGATAACCATTATTTTAAATATTATAGAGCAATTATTATTAGATGTATCATAAGCAAACACTTGTAACCAATAAGTTCCAACAGATAAGGAAGTATTATTACTTATAAGACCATTTCCATCAATAACAAAATTAATTGTATTATTTATTTCATAATTCATTATTCCAAATATATCTGTAGCTTCAACTTGATATGAGAAATCCATTCCAAATTCAATCATACGATCTGAAGGAGGAGGATTCCAAGATGGGGGTTCAATATCATCCAATCTAATAAATTCAAAATCTATGGGGAATGTGTCTCCTGCTGTATAATTATAATTGTAATATTCTAGAATCCCTGTATTTTTATTCCATTGGAAATGTAAACTATAGTTTTCATTTGCTGCTATATATCCAAAACTAGTTTCATTATTGATAAACTCCAACTCAGGATCTCCAAAAAGAGTTAAAGAATGAAGATCCAAACTATCACACCAATCTTCCCAAGGGAATCTTGAACTCTCTGACATAACCATATTGCACCATGCAGGGTTAAAATAATAGTCTACACCCCAAATAAAATGTCCTGTGTCATAATCAGAGTAATCCCCATTATAAACGTTATCAATTTCATCAATAGAAATATCAATCTTGAAATAATCTGAGAAATTATAATACAATTGATAACCTGATAATTGTTTAATATTTACCCAGAAATGATCTCCCGAAGTTAGATTTTCAAATACATATTCACCATCTTTCCACTCCCAAGAACCTGTATTATTATAATTTGCAGTGAGGATCTGATATTCTGCTAAATATGGTGGATCTAATCCATACACCATATCGCGGGGTGAAGTCGAAGGAGGATTAATTAAAGGATTATCAAAATCATGTTGATAAATTGAGTCATTACCTTGAAGAAGATGTTGAACAGCATAATATGCAGGTTTTCGCTCATTATTTTCCCAAAATAGATGTGGAGCGGTAAGTTCTTCATCCAACATCCACAAAATATAATCATTCATTCCCCATATAACTATAGTAGTAACATTTTCATGGTCTAATACTAGTTTAGTTAAATTTTGATATATTTCTGCTTGTTCCTGCAGTTTTTCTTGAGAAACTGGTGGTAACATTGCACAACCTGTTTCTGAGATATGAACCTCTAATCCTAGATCTGTAAACATCCTAATTTGTTCGCTAAATTGAGTATGATTAATATATTGATACCAATATTCAGTATAATAAAAATCTAAACCGTGATAAAATTGAAGCCCAACACCATCAATAGGAACTCCTTGATTTAAGAGATCGACGACTAAATCATAAAAAAATTGATTTCTGACGTCTGCCAATTCAGGATTATTACCCCACCAACAACCCTCATTAATAAATAATTTAGCATCAGGGGCTACTTCACGGGTCTTATTATATGCGTAAGCAAGATAATCGGGACCGATAATATCATACCAGAAATTATGACGCATTTCTGTAGTATAATTATCATATGTCCATGGTGGTGCATGAAAATAAGGAGTTTCTATTACCTCATTGGCAATATACCAATAATCTATATCATCTTTGTACCGTCCAACAACAGTTTCGATATAGTCATCCAAAATAGCTAATAATTCAGTACGATTCCAATCACTAACTTGATTTAGGTCTCCTTCAGAATTAGTATATGCTAGCCATTCCGGATAACTTGTCATCCAAAGCATTTCACCTCTATATATAGTTGTCATATTATTTTCTTTTGCCATATTTACCCAATCATCAAAGGCCTGAAAATTATACTGGCCTTGTTCAGGTTGTACCGATACCCACATAGATTCATAACCTGTAGACATTGTATTAAACTCGCGAAAAAGGGTTTTTGTATACATAGGATCCCATGTTTCCCATGTACTTACTGAACATCCAAAATTGATATTATTAAGATCTGCTAAATCCCGGAGTGAATCTGAAGTGTTATAATAAATTTCACCTGAACTTGATAAAGTTGTTGGAGGATTTACTTGATCAATAATAATTGATGGTTTATTAGATTCATTCTCAATATAATTAGAGGGATTAAAATATATTGATGTAATGTTAGCAATGAGAATAGAACTAATGACTAGGAAAATTAAATAACCCGAAAATATATTTGTTTTTCTTTTCATTGAATTAACACTTTTTTTTATTGAATTTTATATATCTTTGGAGTATTATATTCCTTGTTCTTATATAAAGGAGATTGGTAACTTTGTGAAATAACTTTTTAAGATTTTTTTTCTTAGATGGAATTATTATTCATTATTAAGAGAAAGTAAAAATTAAATTTAATAATAGAAAAAATGAAATATATTTATCTTCTATTCTATAGCTTTTTTTGCAAATAAACGTTTTTTTAACTTTACCCTTCCTGTATCTTCATCATATTCTACTACATCAATATTTGCCAATTCATGAACAGCTCTTAATACCATAGCACCAGATATCCCCGTGGAATTCTTTATATCCTCTCTTGTCATCTCTTCTTTTCCCCCGTGAAGATTTAATAGAATCCTGTAATGTGGTTGTCCTTGCCAGATTTCTTTAATCAATAATTTTGTTATTGATAATAATGCTTTAATTCTCTCAAAATTAAATTCCGCCTCTTCTTGATCTTCAACAAGTTTAGAGAGTTGGTTTAATTCACTCTTTAGGCTTTGATATTCATCAAGTAATCTCATTTGTTCTGAAGTTAAATCACCGATTTTTTGATCTCTTTCTTGTTTTTCTTTTTGTAATTGTTTTGTTGCTAATTCAAGGTTTTCTTTTTCTTGTTCTAACCTATTTTTCTCAGATTCTAATTTTTTTTTCTCATTTTCAAGTTGTTGTTTCTCTCTTTCAAGTGAAATTGTTGCGTTACTTAGTTCTTCTTTATCTTTTTCCAGTTTAACAAATGCTTGTTTTGCTATACTAAGAGAATTTTTGATATTATCAATTCCCCTAATTGTTTCATCTATTTCCTGTAACATATTTTTTTCTTCTAACATAGATTCCATACTATTGTGATTATTAGGTATTATTTATTTTTTTTTAATTATTAATAAGTTTATAATTGAAAAGAATTAAAAAATCCTTTCCTTTAAAATATTGAATATATACTTTTAAAATATTGAGATTAAAACTATAATTAATTATATCTCTAATTATGATTAGAAATATGATTTTTAAATAGTTTATTAGCTAATTAATTATACTTTTTTTAGCATATATTTCCGCTATATAAATTATAACTTCTGTTGCTTTTTGTAAAGCGATGGTGGGGATATATTCTTTTTTAGAATGAAATAAAAGGCCTCCGGTAAAAATATTTGGTGTTGGAATTCCATTTTCACTCAAATAAGCTCCATCAGTTCCTCCTCTTATAGAATGAAGATTAAAATTAATATTTGACTTTTTAATCGCTTCTTTGGCGTAGTTAATTATATTAAGATGATTTTGTAAAAATTTATTCATATTCTTATATTGATGGGTAATATCCATAGATATTTTAAGACCAGAATACTTTTTTTCATATTTTTCCTTTAATTCTTTTAAATAAGCTATTCTTTGTTTATTTTTTGATTCCTCAAAATCCCTGATAATCAATATAGCTTTGGATTCTTCTACATTTCCTTCAAGAGAACAGAGGTGATAGAAACCATCTCTTTTTTCAGTATGCTCTGGTGACTCTAATTTTGGTAAATCACTTAAAAACCTACTTGCAATATGGATAGAGTTAATCATCAAATCTTTTGCATATCCCGGATGAATATTTAATCCTTTAAAATTGATATTAACTTTCCAAGCGTCAAAACATTCAATTTCTAAAAATCCCATTTCTGAACCATCAATTGTATAACAGATTTCTGGTAGTTTTGATAAATTGATTTTTTGTGTTCCTTTTCCTAATTCTTCATCAGGAAAAAAGCAAATTACAATTGGTCCATGTTTTATCTCTGGATTTTCTATTAAAGTTTCACAAGCAGTTATAATTTCAGCAATTCCTGCCTTATCATCTGCTCCTAAAAGGGTATCTCCCTTAGAAGTTATGATATCATATCCAATATATTTCATTAATTCTGGAGAATCTTTTGGAGATAATATTAAGGATTTATTCTTTTCAAAATAAATTTCTCCTCCGTTATAATTTCTATGTATTACGGGTATAATATTTTTACCACTTACACTTGGAGAAGTATCTAAATGAGCTATAAATCCAATGGATTTAATATTTTCATATCCTTTTGAAGCAGGTAAATTTGCATAAATATAACCATACTCATCATGAGCTATATTTTTAATTCCTTGTTCCTTTAGGTCATCAACTAATATTTTACCAAAGAATAACTGTTCGTTCGTTGATGGAAAAGTATCAGTATTTTCATTTGAAGAACTATTTATTTTTACATATTTAATAAATCGGGAAATAACTCTTTGCTTAATATATTCTTGTATATTTTCTGATAATTTCATATTATATTCTATTTTACCTGAACTATTAGTTATGTATAATTATTTTAAAAGCTTTTTTTCTTTAGCATCTAATTCTAACCAATCACTAACAATTTTTAAATTTCTACGAGAAATACTTATAAAAATCCTAAGGAAAGGAATAAAATCTCGAAAGACTTCGATTTCAGAAAGGGGATATTTAGCTTGTATTTTTTGAATTAAACTCTTTTCGGATATATTAAAGGAATAAGAAGTCGAAGAACTATATCTAGGAAAAGAAACGGTTTTAAATCCTTTTGAGCGATTTTCTATTCCTGGAAGGGCTACTCCCCCAGCAAAAAGATCATAAAAATAAGGTAATAATGACCATTGCATATTTTTATTTATTCGCCCAAATATTTGATCAGCGATAGCTAAATTTTCAAATGCATTAGTAAGATCATTTTTATTTTGTATAAAACTAGGTAAATTCTCATTTATCCATTTATAAAGGAAATTATAATCTACATCTGATTTATTTGTTAAATCTCGAGCTTCATTTAAAGTATTGACAGTTTGAAATAAATCTCTTATAATACCAAAGATCTCTTTTGTTGTATCTCTATGTAAACTTAATATTATTTTATTTCTCTCAATTGGATTTTCATCTGTAATCTGACTTAATGCTTGAAGATCATTTATTAAACCTCTTAGATCTCCTTCATTTTTACCCATAATTAATTCTAAATCCTCTTGAGATATACTTTCGATTTGTTCTCTTTCAATGATTTTATTTATAATTTTAAGTATTTCACTTTTAGATAATGGATTTACTTCATATCTAGGAATAGCATTATAGAGGGATTGTAAGCTAGTTTTGTATTCATTAGCACACATAATTATTGGGAATTGCGTACTTTTTATTAATTCTAAAATTGTAGGTACAGCACCTCTATCTTTAGTTCCATATATTCCATCAATTTCATCAATTAAAATAAGTTTTTTTTTACTTTCTGAAATAAAATCCATTATTCCTTTTGATTTTGAAGATTCTTTTAATTTTGCCTCCAGTGTATCACGAGTTCTAGTATCTGAGGCATTAGTTTCAATAACTTCCATATTTAGATCATTTGCAATTGCATAAACTATTGATGTTTTCCCAATACCAGGTTGACCTTCTAATAACACTGCTGCTTTTTCTTGCGGAAGATTTTTTTCTTTTTTTTGCTCCTTTTCTTGAGCGTTTCTATTAAAAACCCTTATTTCTTGATTAAATCTATTTATTTTTTCTATATCATTGAAAAATATTTTTATGAATTCAATTAATTCTTCGGCTAGATTTACTTTTTGACCCTTAACTTTTGCTGATGGTATAGCCATTTCTTTAATACTCTTAGGTCTATATTTTTCGACCCAAGGGATTTTAAATTTATCTTTTTCATTCATATAAATATCACATGTTCTCCCCAAAAATACTAATTTTGGATATTAAAGAAGATATTTGAATATCTACATCTCTTCCATCTAAGGCACGAAAATCAGCTTCAGCAATTAGATTAATCAATTTAATTTTAGCATATTTGGAAAGAGGTAATTTATTTATCACTTCTAAAATCTTCTGAAAGAAATCATTAATATTATATTTATAAATAGATAAGATATTTCTGAATAAATTTCTCGCTTTTATAAAATCTCCCTTAAAACTTGCTAATATCAACTTTTCAATCTCTTCGATTTTAAATTTTTTTAAGCTTTCAAATAATGTATTCAAATTTATTATTCCATCTGATTTATCGCATATTTGAACTAAATCTATTGCTTTTGAAATTCTTCCGTCAGTAATTTTATAGAGAGTTTTGATAACATCTTTTTCTATTTCTACATTCTCATTTGAACTGATTTTAAGAAACAGCTTATTAAAACTATTGAAATCTATTTGAGGAATTAGGAATAATTGACATCTAGAGACAATTGGATCAATAATACCAGAAATCTTCGTTGTTATTAATATCATTCTACAATTAGATCCATAAATTTCCATTAATCTTCTAAAGCCTTGTTGATTTGAACCTAAAGCTTCGAAATTCTTCACGACAAGAATTTTAAATGGAATATCACCAATTACTTTTAATTGTACAAAAGGTTTAACTTTAACTTGAATGAATGCAGGAGTGGTAATTTTCCTCCCAGCCATACTACCTATTTTACTGGTTGAGATATAAGCTTCTGATTTAGCTAAGGATCTTTCCTCCTGTGTTAAAGGAATATCTGCATATATTAATTTAAAATTAGCATTAAAATAACTATTTAAAAATTCTTTAGCAAACAATTTAGCTATTGTTGTTTTTCCAATTCCCTCAGAACCTATAAATAATAAATGTGGAAGATTCTTTTTTTCTATAAAATCTTTTAATCGTGAAATTAGACTTTTTCTTCCCCATATTTCATCCAAAGTTTTTGGTAAATATTTAAGACGCCAGATTGGCATTTCATCAGATATAGTTTATTCACTTCCTTTTTTAATTCTTAAAAATATTTCTGATATAAGAGCAGTTAGTTGTATATTTTCATCTGCTCCTTGAGTGATACGATTATCAATCTCTCCAAAAAAGACTCTTAGTTTTAAAAGATTTAATTTATCAATTGTATCAATATTCAAAATAATATTAGCTAATTGTCTTATGAAATTCCTACTATCTATATTACTGATTGAATTAAAAATAGTTCTAACCTCCTTAAAATTGCCTTCATTAAGTAATTTTAACAGTTTTTCAATTGTTGGTATTTCAATAAAACCAGATATTTTTAGAATCTCATTAATATCTATTTGTTTTAATAATTTAAGTGCTACAGCCATTTGTAAAGTATTTATTGCTTTTCTTAAATCACCCGCAGAAATAAAATATAATGTGTCAAAAAACTCACTCTCTTTTTCTTTTGGAATAATTAAATTTTCCTGTTTTACTATAAATTTTAAACGGTCAATTATTTTTTCTTTGGGAAGTTTTATAAATCTGAATACAGCACAGCGAGAGATTATTGGATCAATAATTTCATTTATATAATTACACATCAATATAAATTTGACATTTGTAGGTGCTCCTTCAATTATTCTTCTCAATGTTTGTTGTACTGTTTTTGGTATATTGTCGGCTTCATCTAAAATAACTATTTTTAATTCATTTTCGGACAATATCATATTTTGATTAACAAAATTTTTCATTTCTTTTCTGACAAAATCCATCCTTACCGTATCTGAAGCATTTAATTCTAAAACATTTCTATAATACTTTTCGCCTTTTAGTAATTTATTTGCAATAATTAAAGCAGTACTTGTCTTACCTGTACCTGCTGGACCTGCAAAAATCATATGAGGCATTTTATTACTTTCTTTAACAAATTCCTTTAGGTTATGAGTTGCGATAGTTTGACTTATTATTTCATTAAAGTCTTTTGGGCGATATTTTTCAATCCAAGGAGTATCTAAATCAGCACTCATTGTTTTAATTCACAAAAAAAGATATTATTAATTAGATAAAACCAATTCATGAACTTCGTATTTTTTTTTAAAATTCATCTCTTTATAGAGCTCTGCTGCTTTTATTGCCTTTTCTCTAATATTTACTTTTACTTTTTCTACATTTATTTTTTTTAAATGTTCCAATGCTTTTTCTAAAAGTATACGACCTACCGCTTTACCTCTATACTCTTTTTTCAAATAAAACTGTTTAATATATCCTTCAGATTTCCCAAATGGATCAATACGAAGTTCAGCTATTATCATTCCAACAACTTTATTTGAAATTTCCTCAGTTGCTATCAAAATACCATGTCTTTGTAATGGATCATATAATCTTCGACGTATTCCCCAGTCAAACCTTTTTAGTTCAAATTCTTGACCTAAACTTTCAACTAATAATTTTGTTAATACTTTTAATGATTCAATCTGATCTGGAGTTGCAATTTCTACTTTAATCTTTATTTCACTCATTATTGAATATCTTTATTTTATTTTCTTCTTCTTATATATTATTGTTATTGTGAAGTTTTAAATTTACTTCAATTAACGATATTTTTAATTTTACTTTATTAAAATAAAATTTTATTCTATCGAAGATAATTTTTCTACTATTTTTAATTATTGCATAAAAATTTGTGAAATTAACAAAATTAAAAAAGATATGTTAAATAAACAAATAATTTTAAAATCAATGAATTAAAATTCAAATAATGTCATAAATTATATATTTACTCATAGACACAAATATATCTAAATACATTTATCCAAAAACAAAAATTTTTATTAAATTTGCCTATTAAATAAATAATATAACCAAAAAAAATTCTATTGAAAGAAAATGTCTGATATATTTGATGGAAAACATTGTAGTGAGTGTGGAGGAGATAGTTTCTCTATAACAAAAGATGATTGGCTTTCTAGGACGTTCAAGTTCGTGGAAGATGGTCAATTAAAGATGTGCAGTAAATGTGGGGCTAAATTCCTTGTCTGTGAACAATGTGGCAATCTTTATACAAGGATCCATCCTGCCCTTGAGACATGGGAAGTATCTCTCTCTTGTCCTGTCTGTAATACGGTAAATCCTGAAGTAAAAGCATGGGATGGTACTTCCGCGAGGCATTTTTAAATTTTTTATTTTATCTTTCTATTCATAATACTAAATTTATACAAATTAAATTAATATTATCTAAACATTTAGATTGATTTTATATTAAAATAAGTAAGTAAAAATAAAAAAAATTGGGATTATATTGCTTTTTTTCTTTTTATTATAATTAAAGTTACAGCAACAGCTACGCTTGCAATAGGAATAGTAATTCCAATAATGATGATTAGAGTATTATCTCCTCCATTTCCTCCATTTGTGTCCTCTTGGACAATCAATTGTAATTCTCCAAGGGGATAACTTGTATTATATTTTCCATCTGTGACATTAAAGTAATAACTATATGTTCCAGCAGATAATTGAATGGAAAAATTGTATATTACAGAAACAAAATAATTATCATTATATATATCTTGTCTTTCCATTTGATATATGGTTCCATTTATTATAATTGAAACGTCTGTTGGAGCGGAGTCATCTAGATCTGAATAGTATAAATAGAATTTAAATATTGTAGAAGGAGATCCTGTTGAGGGATTAACCTCAGCATTATTAATATTTGGTGCATTTAGGTTTGGCGATGTATTTGCCAACCATTTCCATGTATTATTTGATAATAAATTATTATCTGCTTCATTAAGGTATAGATTTGTAAAACAATCATCTGTAATCCATAGTAACTTTCCTGAACCATATTGTAAATAACTTACTGTATTCAATCCTGAAGCGTCATTTATTATAGGAGTTAAATAGATATTTGAACTCGATGAAATTGAGCAAGTTGGATATGGAAAATACACTTTTGATACGTCATTAGTAACATTATGAGGATGATAAATTTGAGTTGAATTCCCTACATAACCTGATTGACTTAAATAAAACACATTGAATCTTGAACTTACACTTATCTGAGAATAATCACGCTCGTCTCCCAGAATCAATACAGAATTTCCATCAATTACCCAATCTTCCAATGAATCTAATTCATTTGATGACCAGCTGATCCCTCCATCATTTACGACAACAATGTCAAAGTCCTGCAATATAACATTGTTTATTGCGGAATTAATTATTTCTACTTCTGCTCCCATATGAATCGCATTATTTAACATATCTATATAAGATATATTTGAATTTTCTCCATGTGATGTAATCCACCCTATTCTTATATCTTTTAGTGGTGATGGATTCACTAAATGACCAACATTTACTATAGTTGAAGAATTGAATTCTCCATCGGAAGTATTAAAGAAATATTGATGCAAACCGATATCTAATAAAGTCTTATATTCATAGATCACTCCATCAAGATAATAGTTATCTAGTAGATTTATTTTATACATTTCAAATGAATCTCCATCGATAGATATATTCACAAATTTAGGTGCATTATTATCTTTGTCTGAATAATTAGCCCGAAACGTAAAAATTTGATGTTCAAATCCTTCAATTGGAGATACCATTCCAAAATTTAATTCTGGTGGATTACTGTTAATATAATTTACATTTGGACCTGTTAAAAGTGTTGTGCTTACATTATGTTCACCATCAGAAGCATTTATAAAATAATTATAAGTTCCATTTTGTAAAGTAGTGATATATTGAAATATAACACCATCCTTATAATTAAAATCTAAAGGATTTTGTTTTTCCATTTGGTAGGTATTTCCATTCACATTTAAGCTTATATTCATGGGGCCATTATTATCTTGATCAGTATATACTACAGAGAAATTGAAAAAGGTGGTCGGATTACCTTCTATTGGATCAACATTTCCATTAGAAAGATTAGGAATAAAATCATTTATTTTATTTTCACTCATCCATCTTAATACATTTAGTCCAAATAGACGGTTATTTGCACTTGAGATTTGAGTATTATCTAAAATCTCATCTACTATCCATAAAATCTTTCCCATCCCTAATTCTAACAAACATATTTGAGGGCTTCCATTAGATGCATTAGCTATAATCTGTAAATTCGAATTAGAATTATTTATATCAATTGATGCAATTGAATTTTCGAAAAATACCGTGTTTATTTTTACAGTAAGATAATGAGGATGATAAATTTGAGCAGATGAACCTACAGCTCCGCCTAAAGGTGAGTATGATATGTCAAAATAATTACTTACACTTACTTGAGCATCCCCTTGATTATCTCCAATAATTAATAATGCCCCTCCATTCTCAATCCAATAACGTAGATTTAATAATTCTTATTTTGACCAGACACTTCCACCTTCTTCAAGCATTAATAATTCATATGGATATAGAGTAGAAGGTTTTATATCTTTGTCAAACTGGCTAGATGTTGCTCCTAAACCTACCACATTATTTAAAAATGTAGAATATGTAACATTAGAATCTTCTCCATGAGTCACTATCCATCCTATATCTATATCATTTAGATCATGTCTCGTCACATTTGGATTATGATAAAATCCTGTTTCTGGAAGATTAATAGTATTAATTCCGTCAAATGCTGTAAAGTTATAAATATAATATCCAGTATCATTTAACGCTATTGGATATCTATAGAATGTACCATCCATATAATTTAAATTGGATAGATCCTCTTTTATCATCGAATATACCGTATTATTTATTTCAACATTAATATATTCAGGGGGGTTATTATCAGCATCAGAATAATTCACTCGAAATAGGAATTCTGTTGTTGCATTATATCCTAATTGCGGATCTACCGCACCTTGATTCAGAATTGGAGAATATGAGTTATTATAATACACTTTAGGACCAGAAAAAGTGCTTGTTAAGGTAACAAATGCTCCATCGGATGCATTAAAGAAGTAATTGTATGTACCGTTTGTTAGAAATGTCTGATACTCATAAATGACACCATCAGTATAATCGGTATCTCCTAAGTCTTGTTTAGACATACTATAAGCTGTATTATTAATTACAACATTGATGGAGGTCGGTAGATTATTATCCCCATCAGAATAGTTTACTGTGAATCTGAAATTAGTAGTAAGGTTTCCAATTATTGGATTTAAAGTGGGATTTTCTAAACTAGGGTTGTTATTATTAGAAGGTATTATAGCGTTTGTTTCTGTCATATTAATTTCCCATGAGTTTGTCCCAACAAAATAAAAAAGACCCGAAACTAACAAACCTGTATTTTTTTCATAATAAACTAAACTATTTTGGTTGTCCTCCAAAGTCCATACATTATAATAAGTATTATTAATATTTATAACATCTTCTCCTGTAACATTAAATAAATGCTCAGCTTCCATTCCCGTAAAAATAGGAATGGGAATATTTTTCGTGTTAATTGTCATATTTCGGTGAATCCATACCCAATCATGAGAATTGCTTCCCCAAAGAGCTGATGCATCGAATAACCTAGTTACATTATTCACATCCCTTGAATCCAAGTATGGTTCTTCATATTGATAAGCAAAAGTCTCATTGCAACGAAATATATTATTTCCTAAATAAGTATAATTCTCTATTCCATTATAAAATGCTGCTGATTACCATGTACAATCGCATGCCATTTATAATAAAATTCATCAAATAATATTGAATTAGAATTATATGATACTTTCAAATTCTCATCATTAATATAATCATTCTTTAAATTGCTAATGTTAAAATAATGATTCCAATTAAATAAAGAAAAAAATAAGATTATCAGGAGAATATAAATATAATTCTTTCTCTTTCACATTTTTTAATCCCTATTTGTCTTTTTATATACTATATTTTTAAAGAATTATTTAATACTTTAATTGAATTGATTAATAAATATTTTCATAAAAAATATTTAAACTGCTTATTATTATAAATCACTATATTTTCCTTAAAAAAATCCTTATCTTAAAATTTAAATGGTTTATAAGATAAATTATCTGCTTAATTATCGTATATTTTAAACTCATATTAATTTTGTATTGATTTTAATATTAGTTCCATATCCCAGATCTTTATTGTTTTATCCCAAGAACCACTAATTATATATCGATTGTCGAGAGTGATTGCAAGAGTACTAATCAAACTTTGATGAGCCTTAATTTCTTTAATTAATTTTTTAGTGGTAAAATCCCATATCATTATTGTCCCAAAACGACCACCGATTAAATATTTTCCATCGGAAGTGAACTTTAAAGAAAGTTCTTTCATTTTTTTTCCTTTCAATTCTCCTGTAAATTTTCGTTCTGAAAGATCCCATATTTTTATTGAAACGATATCACTTCCAATAATTAAAAACTTTCCATCAGGAGAAAAAATCACAGAGGTTATTCTTCTTTTAAAATGCTGTATTGTTGTGATTAATTCTCCACTATTAGTATTCCATAATTTTACTTTACAATCTTGCCCTCCACTTGCAAGTATTGTTGATGAGGGATTAAGTGCCATAGAATAAATTAATTTATTATCATTAGTCAAAGTTTTTAATGGTTTTAATGAGGGAAATTCTAAAATCTTTATAGAGGTATTCTCTGAACTTATAATATTATTATTTTGAGTAAGAAGTAATGAATTAACATATCTTTTATGTGCTTTAAATGATTGTATTAATTTTGTCGGGGGGAAATCAAAGATTTTAATAGTTCCTTCAATAGTACCGCAAATGAAATATTTTCCATCTGAAGAAAATATTACACTTATAAAACTTGAAGACCATTCTTTTCCTTTAAGAGTCCATAACAAATCTCCAGTGTTAAAATCCCAAATTTTAATCGAACCTTCAATTGAACAACTTGCAATGTACATACCATTTGGAGATATAGTAATGTTTACAATCTCTTCAGAATGGCTCTTAAGTTGTGTTACTCGAAACTCTTCATTTTCTTCCTTTTTTTCTTTTTCTGGTTTAGAGTTTAAATTCAATCTTTCATTGATTATTTGCAACATCTTACTTTTATGATGCCTAGCATAATGTAGGTGATAAATGAAATTACATAGAATTTTATCCTGTTCATTTATATTTTCTATTTTTCCAAAAAGAATTTTCCCACAATTAAAAGAATGAAATAATTGATTAGCTTCTTGTGGCCAAGAAACTATAATAGAAAAATCATATAGAATTTTTTTAATATTTTGAATTTTTATATGTTTACCTTCATATTTAATCCATTTTAATCTGTTAAGTTTTTTGAGAATTTTAATTTTATTTGGGTTATTTCGTATATCCTTTAATTTTTCTAATAATTCCTTAAAATTTATTAAATTTAATAATTCATTCGAGATAAATGTATTAATTTCAAGAAAATCTTCATTGGAAAATAGAAAATTTGTGTCGTTCATAATTTTTAAGTAGTAATTTAATTATTTTGCCTCTATTGGTGATTTAAATCTTTTTATAAATATATTTTAATGAAAAATTTCTAAATTATTTGATAATCTCAAATATTATCATTTGATTTTGTAAATTCATAGAATTTGAGAATAGGCTTTTTAAAAAAAAATTAATTGATAATTTAATGCAATTTATAAGGATTAAGCAGAAATTTAGATTCATCTAATTATATTTATAATTTTTAATATATATAATACTATATCAAAATTCTTACACCAAGGAATAAAATTTAAGAAAAATTTTTAAGATAATAGATAAATTATAGAATATTAATATTATAGATTTAAAGCTTTATATATGCTTTATTTTGGATTTTTGACAAAATATAATTAGGAAAATTATATTCATAATGTCCATTAATGTTGAAAAGTTGTATATTATTTTTATTTTCTAAGATTATCTTTAAAAGATCTTTTAGATTTGGATTTTTTGAGATAGATTTTTGTTCTAATAACATATTTAAATCATTAAGATCCTCAATATTCATTTTTACTATATTTTCTTTGTTAAGTTTATATGTATTTATATCGTTTGGGAATAGACCAAGCCAATAAAAATTATTCAATGCCAATTTTGGTGTCTCACTTGCAAGTTCGACATTGCTATAAACAAATGATAGTAGGTTTTTAATACCTCTTGGAGTTAAATCAAAAATTCCAAATATAGGGATTTTAAATGTTGAACTGATATTTTTTATAATATATCTTAATATATGGTTAGGAAAATGTGTAGTTGATATTAATATACAGGGAAATCTTTTCCAAAAATTAGTCAAACTTAATTTAATCATTTCAGCAGTATTCTCTATTAAAATAATAGCTACAGCACTGGAATCTATTATTTCTATATTCCCATCAATGGGGACTATATATGATTTTGATTTAGAAATATCAAATTCTCTAAATTTCGTCTTAATAATCAATGGACCTTTTATATTACCTGCAATATTATTTAAAATATGCAAATTATCATAGAAAGTTCCAATAATTAAAGCTAAATATTTAGTTGCCAATTTTATTGACTCTAAATCTTTAAAAAAAACTTTTTCTTCAATATAAATGTTTTCAATAGTTTTATAACTTTTACTTATAATAAGTTCTTTTACTATCTCAGCAACATGTAAGATTTTTTTGAGACTAAAGTTGGGATTGTTTTTATTTAATAATTCTGTTTTTTGTCCTGTAAAATATCTACCTATTTCATCATAAATGATATTTTCATATGAAAGTAAAGGAATTTTTATAGGTATATCAATCTTTTTATTTAATAAAGAATCAATTTTATCAATAAGTTCTCCATCTGAAAAATTACTAAGTTTAAGGGAATCTTCTGGTATTTGGATTTTTTCTTCAATATATTTAAAATCATATTTTATTGTCTTAATCACATCATTGATATCTAAGGATATTTTGAATGGAACCCTTTTTCTTTTCCTAAGTTTGGCTTTCAATAGATGACCAATAAAAGTATTTAAAATCTTGTCATTTTTATTTAAATTTTGTTCTTCTTTCGAGTCAATAAGATGAAATAATTTATTAATTCCTTGGTCTAAAGAAAATAGATCTATAAAATCAAATAAAGATTTCTTAATATAGTAAATTTTTCTATTTTCTCCTTCATAATTAATCCATTTTAAAGTGTTTAACTTTTCAATAATTTTAATTTTATCAGAATTATTTTTAAAAAAATTGAATTTTTCTAGTAATTCTTTAAAATTCATAGCTTTTATTAATTCTTCTGAGATAAAGGAATATATCTTTGAAAAATCTTTATTAGATAATTGATTATTTATTTTTTCCATAATTAATAATTATTATCTTAATTATTAAGTCATTATTGAAAAGTTAAACTTCCTATCAATATATAATTTTATTTTAAAATTATAAAGGTCTCTATTTTTTCAAAATTGTTATAATTTTATCCTTAAAAAAATGCAATGTTTAAATAGTTTAATTACAAAATAATAAATGATTTACATAGAATACGTGATCATATTACAATAACAATGGGAGCGATAGTGGGTACAGAATGTGCTTTAGAAACAGCAAGCATAATAATTGAGATTGATCAATTGGCTGATGAAATTTTTAATAATCAAGAATTCATGGTTGGTATATCTATTGATATTCACCTTTGGATTGCTTCAAATCATCTAGATAATGCGTTAGTTACTATGTCTTTAGATTATACTACAAAAACACTAATCTTAGATAGTCTTTCAAAAGTAAATTTAAAATTAGCTGATGCAATGACTTATCTTTTGGATAATATCGGGTGTATTTCTGAAACTGATTATGACTATATATCCATAAAAATTCATAGAATTCGGGATAATATAACCTTTATCATGGGAAGAATAGTAGATACTGAATTATCAATGAAAATAGCACATATTGAAACTAAGATAAATCAATTTGGAGATTTTTTATTTAATAATTACAATAGAACAATGACATTATCCATAAATATTAATTTATGGATAATAGCGGGATATCTTGACCTTGTGCTTATAGCTTTATCTGAAAATTGTACATATTCCGTAGAAATAAATATGAATCAAACAATATATCACCTAAATTTTATTAAATTGAAAATAGAAGATATGAAAAATTGTGGAATTCTAACAGATGAGGATGTATCAGAAATGTATAACTATTTAGATAAGTTTATCAACGAAATAGAGGATTTATCTTTGCTTCTTAATAATTTATAAACCTTTTTTTTAAAATTTTATTAATAAAAATAAGTAAAAGTAAATATAATTTTATAATTTGGTACAAAACTTTCTACTCTAAAGAATATAATATATAGAGTTATGATTTATAATAACTAAGAATAATAAAATAAATCAATTAGCCATCTACATTTTTAACTTCTTTCTTGTTGCACCATATTCTGGATTTATATCTTCAACTTCTTTGATTAAACGAACTACTTTATCATCTGTTAAAGCTTCACTAAATTTTATTAGCATTTCATAATTACCAACAAAAAGACCTTTTTTTTTCATTGGATTACCATCTGCTTTTAATGGATTTACTTCTAAAAATAATAATGCTGGTCTTGTTTTACTGGAAGGTACCTTTACAACAAAAACACCTGGTACAGGAGTTTCCATTTTTCCCCAATCTGGAGCATTAGCTAAATGATCTTGTAGTTGAGCTTGAATATCACTCATATTTACACCTTTATTTTTTGAGTTTTTTTATATATAATATGTTACATGTTACTTATAAAGCGTTACATATATATTTTATTAATTATATAAAAGTGACGTTCTAATCCGCTTGATAAATAAATTAGTTAAAAATATTTAATATAATCCCATAAAATAAAGAATTCTTTAAGAAAATATATGATAAAAAACACTGAGAAACTTTCGTCGGATTTTTCAGGGGCATTTTCCACTGAATACTTAAATATCACCATGGTATATATTATAATAATAAAATTACAATAATATAGTGGTGATATATGAAATTAATCTCAGTTAATTTACCAGAATCTTATTTAGAAGTATTAGAAATTTTAGTTGCTAATGGAAAATTTCCGAATAGATCTGAAGCAATTAGAGTGGGTATTAGGGATCTAATAAAAACAGAATATCTCATCGAAGAAAAAATAAAAAAGAGTTACGAGAAATATATCGAACCAGAAATTAAAAATATAACCGTAAATAATGTAGTTATTGAAGAGAATTAATTCATTTGCTTATTTTTATATAATACTTATTTTAATTTCTCTTTTAATTTTCCTTGGTTAAGTTTTTAATTCTCTTTTGTCTCTGAGCTCTACTCTTAGCAATTCTCTCTTTTAAATCTTCTAACTCTATTTCATTTTCAGAGGTATCTACTATCTCTTGTCCAATTTGTTTTCTAAAATTATTCACTAGTGTTTCAATCTTTATTATTATTTTTTCATTAATTTTAGTTTTTTCTAGATTGAATTTTGCTTCATTTAACTCAGATACCGTTTTCATTAAATTTCCTTTCGAAATAGATTTTTGTGCTCTATCTAATGCTTCATAACTTTTTATAAAATCTTTATTGTCAATTAGACTAAAATCATCCAATATAATTATAGGAACTTGGGTGGTTTCTTTAAGCCTTTCAATAATTTCATTAATTTTGTCTATTTTTTTCAACTTATTTTTTTTTTTTAATATCTCTTTTTTTTCTAGTAACTTTAAGACAGCTTCGTTATATCGAAAATTTCGAACGAGAATATTTGCTAATTCCAAGTCATCTATTTTGTCTTCTTTTGCTATTGCTATTTTCTTTCTTCTTTCTTCTATTTTTCTTCTTGTCAGTTCTTGTTTTTGTTCTTCTGCGATTTCTAATATTTGCTTTAATTCAGCCTCTTCTTTATCTTTTTTCTTCTGATATTCTTTCAATCTTAGAGTTCTTGCTTTCTTTTTATTTAAATTATATAATAATTCTTGATTTATATGAGAAACTTCTCTATTCCAATTGATCTGAGTAAATAGTTCTCTTGCTTTAATATATTTTTCATAAGCTTTATCAAAATCATTCGATTCTATTAATTTTGTTCCTTCTCTTAATAAATTATAAGCTCTTTCTGAAATTTCATCTTCTAATTGTTTTTGTTCTTGGACTATTATTATTTCTCTCTTTCTATGTTTTTTCTCTATTTTTTTAGAATCCTTGATTTTTATTATTTCATCTTCCAATTGTTTTTCTAATATCTTTTGTTCTGATTTTTGTTTTTCCTTATCTTCTTTTTCTTTTTCGAAATCTCTTTTTCTTTTCTCTATTAAATCAATGGAGTCTTTAATTAAATTTAATCCTGCAATCCAATTTATCTTTTCAAAAATCTTTCTACATTCATAATATAATTCTAAGGCATTTTCAAAATTATTCTTGGTTAATTCTATCTTTGCTTCATCCATAAGAGCAAAAGCTTTATCTTTATGGATTTCAAATTCTTCTTTTTCCTGTGTTTTTATTTTTTCTATTTCTTCCTCTTTCTTAAAAATCTTATCTTGTTCTCTTCTTGTTTTTTCGATTAATTCTCGTTCATCTAATAAATCTTGTTCCCCTTTCTTAATCTTTTCTTGCTCATAATCTCTTAACTTTTCATCCTTGTCATATTTTATTCTATAAAAATCAATCGCTTCACTTAATTTATCTGCTTCTCTGGTCCATCCTGTATTTTCAAATTTTTGCTTAGCTTTTTTATAAATATCAATAATATTTTCATAAGGACTTTTTAGATTTAAAATATTATTGCTCATAACTTGCTGGTTATAATTTTCTGAGAGTTTTTCCGCTTCACTCATTAATTCAAATACATCGTCAAATATCTTTTGTTCATACTTCTTCTTTTTTTCAATTTCCAGTAATAGTAGTTCTTTTTCCTTAGCACTTTTTTCATAAAATTTTTCAGTTAAAGGGATTTTTACAATATATTCTTCTTTTTCTTCTCTACTCTCTAATTCTCTAATATTATCATCTTTTTCTTTTTTAGAATAATAAAATTCAATCGTTTTGGCAATATTAGTTACTTCAGTTTCCCATCTAATTTCAGTTAAAATCTCTTTAGCTTTTTGATATAATCTAATTACATCTTGATAAGGACTCTCAAAGTCAGAAAGCCTTTTCTTTAATTTTAATTCATAGGATTTTGCCATTCTTTCTGCTTCATTAATAAGAGACATTGCTTTCTCTAGTTTCTCTTCTTTTTGTTTTTCTATTAACTTTATCTCATCCAATCTTTTATCAATTATTGGCTCTTTTTTTAATACCTTTACTTTATGCATTTTTTCGATTTCTTTTTGATGTTGTATTTTATTAGCTTCTATCTCTTTCAGTTTTAGGATTTTTTTTACTTTTTCTTTATAAATATTTATCTGATTCATGTAAATTGCTGCCTGGTCATTCCATCCTTTATCTAAAAGTCTCTTACGAATTATTCTGTAGATTTTTATTACTTCTGGATAAGTTGATTCAGCATCTAATTCTCCTTTTTTCAGTTTAGTTTCATATCCTCTTGCTAATCTTTCTGCTCGATCAATCATATCTGTTATTTCCTGTTGAAATTTTTCATCGCTCCCCCTATTCTTTATTATTTGAGGTTTTTTAGATTGTACTTCTTGGATTAGTCTCTTGTCAAATCTCTGTATTTTTTCGAATTTTCTTTTTACTTCTTTTTTTTTTGCTTCTATTTTTCTTAAGTTAATATCATTTTCTAATTTCTTCTTGTATAAATCTATTTGACTTCTATAAAGTAATGCTTCCTCATTCCAACCATGCTCATTAAGTTGATTTCGTATTTTTCTATAAATATCAATAACTGCGGGATAAGGACATTCTATATTAAAATTACCTTTCTTTAATTGGATTTCATAATCTCTAGCAATCCTCTCAGCTTCATCCACTTCATTATCTATAAACACTTCAAAACTTTTTTCGTCTAAGTCTTGTCTGAATTTATCCCTTGATTTTTTATTTTTCATTCCATCTTCTTTTTTTTGGACTGGAATTCTATAGCTATCCTCTATTTCTTTTTTTTTCTGAAGCTTTTTTGCTTCTATTTCTTTAATTTTCTTATGTTTTTCCACTTTTTCTTTGTAAATTCTAATTTGGTTATTATAGATTGGTACTTGTTCCATCCATCCCCTCTTTAACAATAAATTCTTGATCTGTTGATAAATCTCAATAACCTCGAGATATACGTTTTTATCTAAAAAATTCCCTTCCTTTATAGCTTTTTTAAATGCAATTTCATAATCCCTGCTAATTTTCTCTGCTTGATCAACCATATGTGTAATTTCTTCTTGTAACTGCTCATCATCCAATTTTTGAATTTCCAACCTTCTATGCTTATCCTTCGAGGGGTCATTCACATTATCATTATTATTCTCATTCATTTTTTTTACACCAAAGAGGAGAAATTAAGATTTAAAAATGTTAAATTAATATAAATTATCTTAGATAATATATGTTAAGTTAAATTTAAAAAACTCATTTTTATATAAGATTTAAATAATTAATATTTACAAGATGGTTAAATAACAAATATTTTATCCCCTTAAAAGGATAAATTAATAGAGGGTATATTAAAGAAGTCAATCTTGAAATTTCATCGATCGATTGATATAATCATCACATATTGTTCCTCCCTCATTAGTTAAACTCCAACCATTCGGTTTTTTCACTACAAGTTCTAATGGAATTAAATTTTCGAGAATTTCTTTCACTTCAACTTCAGATTTACGTATATCAAAATCTGCTTTTAAACAATATAAAATTTCATTTATTGGAACAGCATCTCCTAGCTCATCCTCCATTATTCCCAAGGCGGCGACAATTTGTTGTTCTTTTTCCATTAATTGATTCATTTCATTTGAAACTTCCTCTAATAACCATGGATGTTCATGAAGCATACGCTTTATTTTCTTTTCATCACCGCTTTTAAAGATTTCATCAAAATTTTCTCTTATTTTCTTTTTTTTTCCCATCTTATTCACTTTAATTTGAGATTTTTTCTTTTATATGATGATTTTTTCTTTTAAGGTAATTATATAATTATTTTTTTTATAATAAATCATTTTATCTTAAGTTTAAAAAATAATAATAATTACTATATTTAGATTTAACATTTTAACAATAATAATTTATTAAAAAAGAGAAATTTAATGATTTTTTATGGTATTCAAAAAAATTGGTAATTTTAGATTTACAAACTCTAGAAAGAATGATGATATTATAGAAATTGACGAACCCCCAGAGAAAGATCGATTCAAATATCGACCATTCAAAAAAAAACCTAAGTATAGGAAATTTCTACTACTTGCAATTATAGCCGTAGTCGTTCTTATTATACTTGCTATTTTTTGGTGGTGGCCTTCATGGTTTGCGGGGGTAAATCTTAATTCACAATTATAAAAATAAAGCTGGAGGGCTTAACTATATAGAATTTAATTTTTTAAATTTCTGGTCTAATTCTATCTTTTGGAATAAATCCGCTTTAATTGCAGCAATTATAGGATCTATAATTATGAGTCTTCCTCCAGATAGAATTCTTTTGACTTCAATTGGAACAAAATTAAGATTCGGAAAACCTTCTAGAATAAAAGCCTTACTTTTTTGGTGGACTGCTGGATTTCTTATATTCTTTTTACTTGGACATTTAATTGATATTAATGGGCAATTTTCATGGGTTTTATATCAAATTGAAAAAGGATATTTTCCAGAATTTAATCCTTCTACATTAATTTTTGATGCTTATAATGTGTTGATGAATCCAAATAGCATGGATTTTACTAGTATTTATATATATCAAAGTCTCTATATACCTATTATAAATTTCATTCTTGGTGTTCTTATCTTTAGAGCAGCTCTTAAGATATTACAAAATATATATATTCGAAGAAATGACTACCAAATGGTATCCAATGCTCTGTTAGTAGTATCATTAGTTTTTGGATTTGTTTTTTTCAATATACCCGTTCTACCTCTTGATGGTATTCAGATAACACAAATATGGACATTTATTGTTGGATTTTTTGGTCTAGCTGGTCTTAGTATTCTAATTTCCGTTTATGGTAAATTAAAACTCTCTAAAGATCCTAGAAACTATATTATATTTGGTAAAGAAAGAAAGCGTGTTATAATCATGGCGATTTTTACATTAGTTATCATTATTATCCCATTGATTATGAGTGTCGGACCAAGTATTAATTTAAGCAATGCACAAGTATACGAAGAACAACAATGGATAAGAAAATATAAACGTCAGATTGATTGGACACATCTCTGTGCTGGTTTGGATATGTTTGAAGAAAGACCTATTCAAAATTTTACTTTATCTACAAATAGTTCTTATGATCAAAAAATGATACAACAAATCAGACAGTATGATCAAACCTATGCTGTAAAAACTCTATCCGCTAAAATCGGCACAACATATGAGGGATTAGCGGACTCAGATATTGTATTAATTAATGAAACAGAATACTGGGTTGCTCCTAAAACTGTAAGAATAAATCAATATTCTGACGATTCTGTAAAAATACATACAGAACTCTATGATCATGTTGAGGGAATTATGGCAATAGATACTTTTAATGGTACATTAGTAAATATTACAGAAACGTTTCAAATTGACGAGAATTATCCAATATTCTTTGGAGAATCTGAAAGTCCCAGATTTCTATCTGAACAAGGATTAAGTAATGAAGGAAGATTAGGTGCTTTTGATTCTGATATATTACTATATACAGAATGGAGAGGACAAATTGAAAAAAATCTATACGAATATGAAGGAGAGCCAGATGGAACTCTAACTGGTCTCGAAGGTTTTTGGTATACAATAGGTATGGGATTATATGGATATTCTGGAAAATCAGAATTTAGCTTTTTAATCAATAGAAATGTAAAAACAAGAGTAAATAATATATTATTACCAAATATGAAAATAGATAATGATCCTTATCTTGTTTTTGATCAAAATGAGGGAAAAATGTATTATGCAGTTTCAATTTATACCTCTATTAAAGTGGGCTCCTATTCAACCACTCCCATATATAGATTTTTAGGAATATGCTTAGTTGATGTATTAACTGGAAATCTCGAGTTTTATGAAAATCCCTCAATAGAAACTATAAATGATCCAACATATCCTCTTTGGCAAATATATAGAGAGAAATATAATTGGCAAAATGCTCCTAATTGGTTAAAAGACCAAATGAGATATCCAGAAAGGTTATTAGAAGCACAATTAAAAGCAAATTATAGATATCATGTTAAAGATTTAAAAAGTTGGAGAAGAGGTGATGACTTTCAAGAACGTCCTCAAGATGGTGATTTATTCTATATTGAAACGATTCTTGAAGATGGAATCGTTGAATTCGTTGGATTAGATCTAGTTGAATATAAAGGACAAGAAGCAAAAACTTTAGCAGGTATGTATCTAATGCGACATGGAGAACATTTTGGAGAAGCAATTTTTTATCATACGAGAGGTTTAGAAACAAATCAATTAATTGGTCCTCAGATAGCTAGAGATAGTTATGTATCAGAAGCATCACAAGAAATAACTTTAATACAATCTCCATCTAATGGAAATACTTTACTTTACCCTCTATTAAATTCAATCTATTATTTTATTCCAACTTATAGTAATGTCGGTGGAATCCAAAATCTCAATTTAGCTGGGTTTGTAGAAGGATTCTCAAGAGAAGTCGGATATGGCTCTGATGCAAATGCCGCTTACATTGATTTAGGACATTTTAGACCTGAACCATTTATCTTAGATTCGAATGCAGATAATCCTGATGTTGATGGTAAAATTAATCTGTTTTGGACTGCTTCTGAATACGCTGATATATATTATATTAATCAAAATGGAACAACCATTGATACTGTCGATTCTTCTATATTATCTTATGAAATTGAAAATTTAGAAGATGGTATACACGAATTCCAAATTACTGCTGAAAATGATTATGGTATAAGGACATCTAATACTATTTTAGTTGAAGTAGAATTAATCAAAATTACATTTAATTTTGAAATGGAAGATAGAATCCAACTTCCAAATGATTTAGCTAGATTTAGAATTGAACTTGAAAATTATGATAATAATTTTTCAGCTCCAGCAGTAAATAACATTAGTGTTATCTTAATGGTTTATACAGCTCATGATGACGTTGATTTCGTAGTACTTGGACTTGAAGATATGATAACAAATACTACCTTTACCGGTGTTGATTATTATGAGGTCAATTATACGATTTTAAATAATATATCTCTACTTCCAGGAAGAGGAGAAATATTAAATGGCTGGCTTAATTGTACATCTGATGATATAATAATCCATTTCATTTGGGTTTTAATAATTGATGATATTCCGTATTATGAATATGTTTCAGATGTTGGTGAAATAATAGTATCTTCTTTATTAACATAAATACAAATTAAGAAAATTTTTTTTTTATTTTAATTATTTTTTTATTTAAAAGGATTTAAAGAGTATTGAGCTTTATTAAATATATATTAATAGTTATTATGGACATCAAATTAGGATTCTCTATTCTTTAAATAAAGATGTTTTACAAAGAATTATATATTTATGTTTTTTCTATATCTTTAGAAATTATTCTTCAATAATTTATAATTATCTTTTTAAAAGGTTAAGAATGTGAAAAAAGCAATTTTATTTTTATTACTTTCAATAATTATAATAGGAATTGGATCAGGTATAGCAATCTATTACCTATATTTTCAAGGTGATAAAGAAGGTCAAGGAGATAACATTTCTCCAAATTGGATATTAACTCCAACAAATCAATATAATAGATATGGATTCTCCTTTTCTTATGATGTAGATGCTTTTGATGCAAATGGAATTGACTATTATTGGGTAAATGATTCTACTAATTTTAATATCAATAGTAATGGTCTAATTACTAATAATTTTCTATTAAATCTAGGTTTGAAATGGCTCGAAGTACGGGCATATGATCCTTCAAATAATTATTGTACAGCAACTATTAAAGTCATCACTGAGGGATATGTTAGAATTTATGTGAATAGCACTATTTTAAGTAGTCTTACAACCGAAATAAATCAATATAAGCAAGATATTGAAAACAATGGATATATCTCCTCTATAATTAGTTGGTCTGATACAGATGCTTTAAACCTTAGGGGTGATTTGATAGCTTCCCAAAATACAACTCTAGTTGGAGCAGTTTTAATTGGTGATATGCCCTACTTGCTCTATGATGATGAATCTGTTGGGGATACAGAAGCACCATATCCTTGTGATCTTCTTTTGATGGATTTAGATGGTCTAATTGGAGATATGACAACACCAACTCCCGATGGAGATTATGATATGCATGTTGATGGGCTTGGTGATATCTTTCCAGAAATTTGGGTTGGTAGAATTAATCCTGAATGTTTGAATAATCTTGGTTATTCTCATATTCAAGCTTATAAAGACTATTTTAAAAAAAATCATGACTATAGAACTGGTGCTCTAACTCGCCCTGATCAAGCTTTACTTTATATTGATGATGATTGGTTTAACATACAATCTGCAATGTACAATGACTTCTCTACATCTGGATGTTATTCTACTATAACAAATATATATACTCCCGCACTCACAACTGATCTGGATTATGAAACTAATCAAATAACAAATCCTTCTTATGAATGGGTTCATACAATGGTTCATTCTTGGGCATATCAACATCAATGGGGTCCAACGGGTGATGGATCACAGGGATTTACAACTAATACAGAAATAAACGGAATTCTCACACAACCATTATTCTATAATCTCTTTTCGTGTTATGCTTGTGATATTGGCTATACTAATAACATAGGAACACAATATCTGTTCTCAAATAATACACTAGCAGTTATTGGTTCTACAAAATCGGGAGGAATGTGGATGATAAGCTATTTCTATACTCCACTTGGACAAGGGAAAACTATAGGTGAATCATTCAGATTATGGTGGTGGAATGGATTACATGGACCATCAGATATAGTATCTCGTGGATTAATTATTCTTGGAGATCCTCTTCTTATAAAATAGTTTTTAAAAATTTTTTTTATATTCAGTACTTGATTATGATATAAAACACCTCATATTATTTATTTGTTTTTTCCGACAGAATTCTCTATAAGGAGGATCAAGA
>CAZGJX010000033.1:0-36707 GCA_964525635.1 uncultured archaeon | reverse complement strand
AGAAGAAAAAAAGTTTTGTGATTAGAAGCGAACTTTAGTTCGCAAGGAGTTTTTTATCTTTTTTTGAATTATATTAATATATAAAATTAACTATTAATAGATTGTAATGAGAAAAAGAAGGTTGTTCCTTTTCCTTTTTCAGATTCAATCCACATCTCCCCACTATGATGTTCAACTATTTTTTTACAAATAGCTAATCCAACTCCACTCCCAGGGTATTCGTGATATGAATGTAATCGTTTAAAAATTTCAAAAATTTCTTTAAAATGAATAGGATCAATACCAATACCATTATCTTTAATAGAAAAAATATTCATCTTTCCTTTTTTATTACAACTAATATGAACTTTAGGTAAAACATCACTATGGAATTTAATTGCATTATCAATTAGATTTTGGAACAGTTGTATTAACTCTATTTCATTTCCAATTACTTTTGGTAATATTTCATATGTTATATTTGCTTTATTGTCTTGTATTGAAGAATTCAAATTAATTAACACCTTTTCTAAAATATGATTACAATCTATTTCTTGAAAAGTTATATCTCCCTTTAATATATGAGAATACTTCAGGATATCATTAATAAGATAATTCATCCGATGTGTACTCATAAGAACAGTTTCAATTGTTTCAATAGCATTATCATCTAGAACCTTTTTATATTGTTCTTTAAAGAGTGTTAAGTATCCAATTATTGTATGAATTGGTGACTTTAAATCATGAGATACAATAGAAGCAAATTCTTCTAATCGAATATTAGATCGAGTTAATTCTTTTAATAAGCTTTCTCGTTCTTCAAATATTAGAGCTCCTTGTAATGCGGCACTTATATGATTACTAATTCTTCCAAAATATGCTCCTACTTCTTTTTGAAGTTCAAAAACAATGAATCCAATCTGATTTTCATTACTTAATCGCAATGCTTCAACTATCCATTCATAACGCCTTTCAGAGGAATATATTTCTTCAGGGATTAATTGGGAAGATGGAAAAGGAGATTTATTGGTTATATCAAATACTCCTCGATCATCAAAACCTATAACCATCTTTGCCCATTCAAAAGAGGTTTTAATATCATCAAATAAAGAGATATAGCAACTTCGTATTCCCAAGAGAGGCAATTCTTCTAAAATCCTTTTTTTTAATTTTGGTAATTCATGTCCCATGTTTATATATTCAAGAGATGATAAAAATCTCAGAGAATTTCGTTCTTCAATATAATTCTTCAATTCTTTTTCTCTTTCGATGGTTTCTCCAATAAGTATTCGTGATTGGTGCCAGAGATTCTCCGTTTGGAGAAATAACTTATTTTGTGAGAGAAGATAAGGTGCATAAAAACTACGCATTTTAGAGATAAAATCATACCATTGATTAAGATTTTCTTTATTTGACACTGATTGTCTGAGTATATCATCAAATTTTGATAAAAAGTTATAATTTTCATTTTGATTGATATCTATAATAAAAGCATTATGCAATACTTCGATTGATTTAGATTTTTTTGGATTTAAGATAGGATTTATTGATTTTTTAAGAACTGAAGATATAAATTCATTTAATTTAGGTTTGTTTCTTTTTTGAAAATCTAATGGTGGTATTGAAGCATTGGTTATTATCTTAGAAAAGCATCCACATGATCTACGGATAATTAATTCGGTTGGAATAATTATTTCTTTTGATACTTCTTGACCATTTATAATATTAAGCAAGATTTCCGTCGCTTTTTTACCTAGAAGATAAGGGGATTGATGGATAGTTGTTAAAGGAGGATTTGAAATTTTGCTATTAATAGAATTATCAAACCCAATAATTGCTACATCTTTTGGAACATTTATTTTTCTTTTTTGAAGTGCTAATAATGCACCCAATGCCACATTATCATTTATGGCCATAATAGCATCAAATTTAACTTTTCTTTCATCAAGTAATAATTGAATAGCTTTAATTCCTGCTTTTTCTTCAAAATTTCCAGGAGAAACAAGAGCAGGATTGTAAGAGATTTCCCTTTCTGTTAATGCCTTCTTATAAGCCTTAAACCTTAATTCCGCTTCATAATGCCCCTCAGGTCCTTTTATAAATGCAATATGACGACATCCATGAACTTTAATAAGGTGCATTATTGCATCATATGTACCTTTTTGATTATCAATTAAAATACGATGATGATTTTCTAGTTTTACTGAAATACTTATTAATGGTAAATCTCTATTTTTTTTGAGTAAATTTAAATATTTATTTTGACTAATGTCGCTATGAAATACTCCAGAGACAGAAATTATTCCATCAATTATGTCTGGATTTATTAAATCAAATATGATATCACAGAAAGCCTCAAATCTTCGATGAAAAATTAATGGCCTACCAGAGTAATAGATAATGTTTATATCTCTCTCTCTTGAAATATCATTAATGCCTTTATAAATAGTTTTTTGAAAACTCTCTTCTACGCGTCCTAAGATACATCTTAATGTAATACGTTTTTTTTCTAACTTAATTTGATTAGAAGATCTCTTCTTTTTATCTATTTCCATCAAATATCTACTTTAATCTATATGAAAATCTTATGAATTGTGTTAAAAATTAAAGTTGTTTTTAATAAATGAGGCTATTCATTACTATATATTACATTATATTTAAAATTATCACTTATAATAATGATTATATTTATTTTCTTATCGAGTTTTCTCTGATTAGTTTAATTTTCTATTTTTTATACTAAATATCCTTTCTTATTACTTTTATTATAATCGACATTCTGTATATATTTTTTTAAAGAAAAAATATCAACCATTTAATTTCTAAAAAATAAACTCTCATATGATGGTAAATTTCTCCTAAAATTTGATCACATTGATAAAGTCCAACTTCAAAATCCATCTTGCATAATTTTGATTTTTCTCTGAGAAAACAATTATATAAAGATTATTGGATACTTGCATTCTAAATAATCCTTTATCATTTACTATTAAATATTCAAAAAAATTCGTTCAATCATATTATTTTTTCCTTAATTTAAAAATTTTTATGGTATATTTATACAAAAATAATAATAAAAAAAGAATCGATTTTTATTAAAAAACCTAATTCTGAATTGAAATTAAAATCATATGATATTAATAAGGATGTTCCTCAATAACTAATTTTAATAATTCATAGAAATTTATTAATTTTTTTATCAGAAATAATACTATTTTCTCATATCTCAGGTCGAAAAAGGTTAAGATTAATTAAAAAATAATTATACATTCAAAGTTTCTCCATATGATTTTAAATATCACCAATCCAATTTATTTATTAAAGTTTATTGCGGAAATATTTGGGATATTTCCTATAAGATAAAAATAAAAAGGAAATGATATCGGAAATCTGAAGGATTTCTGGATTAAAAAATTGTCAGATAGTTTTAGGAGTGGTTAAAAAACCAAAAAATAGCAAAAAAAATAATCACTTCCTTTTTTTTTTTTTATATGAGGTATAAAAATGCTTACTTTGCAAAGTGAAATTGTATTTAAAATATGCATTTTTGGTGATAATGGGGTAGGTAAAACTTCACTTATAAATCGATACTTAACTGGATTTTATCATACATTTTACTCAAAGATTGAAGGCGTTGATTTTTATTCTAAAAGAATTGAGATTGATAATCATGAAATGTCTTTACAAATATGGGATTTCACAGCAGAAGATAGATACAGATTTCTTTTACCTGCATTCGTAAATGGTTGTAATGCAGCACTTTTTATGTTCGATATGACAAATTTTGAAAGTATTAGACATTTTGAGGAGTGGATTAATATGTTTAGAAAAGGCTATGATGTAAAGATGGAAGGTACTACTTTACCAATTATTTTAGTAGGAGGAAAATCCGACCTAAAATATAAACGAGTTATATCTAGAGAACAAGCAGAAAAGATAGTATATAACCAAAATTTGTATTCATATCAAGAATGTTCTGCTAAAACGGGAGAAAATGTTGATTACACGTTTGAAGAAATTACAAAATTAATAAAGAATAGAGCAGGAATTATTAAGTTTTAAATCCAATCTAAATTGAATTAAAGAAATTATCGCACTACCAAAAATATAATATTTTAAATAAAATTATTCAGGAAAAATAAAAGGGTTATAATAAACAGAATTAATTATAATTATAAATCATTCAATATTTCTCCATAGTCATTTATATAACACTTATTATATTTGTTATATATATAATGGTGGAATTTTGAATCAATATTTATATATATAATTCTAGTATATAAAGGGTTTTTAAAAAACAGAGAAAATGGCAAATCGCAAACAAAAAATATATGCAAGTATACTCATCGCCTTAATAGTTAGTACATTTTCTATTGGTTCATTTGATCCACTATTTTCTCTTCCCTCTTTGAAAAATTTTAATAATAATTCAAATATAATTCCTCAAACAAATTGGTCACCTCCAATGGAATCGCCTGACAATTACGCTGCTGCTCTCCAAAAAGCAATATATTTCTATCAACAACAAAGATCAGGAGATTTACCGGATAATAATACTGTAATATGGAGAGGTGATTCATGTCTTAATGATGGTTCAGATGTAGGTAAAGATCTAATTGGAGGATATTTTGATGATGATGGTTATGTGAAATCAGGACTTCCTTTGGCATCCACAATTGCTACATTAGCTTGGGCTGTGTATGAGTATGAAGATGTTTTTAATAGTATTGGACAATTAGATGAAATTCTTGATACTATTAAATGGGGTACAGATTATATTTTAAAATGTCATACAGCTCCAAATGAATATTATTTCCAAGTTGGAAATCCTAATGACGATTATGCATGGTGGGGTCCTGTTGAGGTGGTTGATAAATTTCTAACTCGCCCTTCTTATAAAATAGATCAAACAAATCATGGTTCCACAGTTGCTGCGGCAACTGCAGCTGCTCTCGTATTTTCCTCAATTGTATTTGAAGTTTCAAATCCGGGATATGCTGCAAAATTATTATCTCATGCACAAGACCTCTATACACTTGCTTGGACAAGCTTGTCGGATAATTATTATAATTCCTATGCGGGAGATTATAGTTCAAAAAATGGATTTTGGGACGAATTGTCTGCTGCAGGAATATTATTATATAATGCAACACATATTTCTACATATTTAGATGATGCTCAGCAAGCAGTAATTCACTGGAAAAAAGATAATTCTGATATTAAATATACATCAACCCATACTTGGGATGATATGCATTATTTAGCCCAAATTTTATTGTTTAGAGAAACAGGTAATCAAACTTATAAAGAATCAATAGAACGAAATTTAGATTGGTGGGTAAATGGTGCTAACCATTATACTCCAGGAGGACTTGCTTATTATAGAGCTAACTGGGGAGGAGGTGAGGGAACCCTTCGTTTTGCCGCTAACGAGGCATTTTTAGCTGCGGTATGGTCAGATGATCCAAATTGTACTCAAGCAAATGTTCCAATATATCAAGATTTCTATAAATCCCAAATTAATTATATTCTTGGTAATAATACTTATGGTACAAGCTATTTAATAGGATTTGGAAATAGTTATTGGCAAAAGATACGTCATAGTACAGCTCATGGCTCATGGAATAGAAATATTGATGATCCTATTAATAATTCCCATATCATATATGGCGCTCTTGTGAGTGGTCCTGCTGATGGTGGAGATTTTTGGATTAATGATAGATCAGTTTCCACAACTAATAGAGTTGCATTAGATTACAATTCAGGATTGATTGGAGCACTTGCAAAAATGACAGAATTGTATGGTGGGACTCCACATACCGATTTTCCAGGTCCAAATTGGTTTATTCCAAAAAATACAACTGGTCTTGAATATTATTGCAATGCACGTCTTATAGTTGATGAAGATATAGTAATGCAATTTGCTGGCGATCTATCAAACCATGCAACTTGGCCAGCCAAAGTAGGTGATAACCTTTCGTATAGATACTTTTTCAATTTAAGCGAAGTATTCGAAGCAAATTATACTATTGCAAATATTAGTATTTTACCACAGAGTTCTGAAGTTCCAGTAACTGTTTCAGGATTAATTCACCTTTTTAATGATACATATTATATAATAGTCGATTATACAGGTTCAAGTATCTATCCAGGTGACGAAACAAAAGCTGCTAGAGAGTCTCAAATAAGAATTGAATTACCATCCGGGGCCCCTCCTTCTGCGTGGGACCCTACAAATGATTGGTCTTTTCAAGGATTAAATTCCAACCCAATTCCATCAGAATTTATTCCAGTATACGATAATGATACATTAATATTTGGTCAAGAACCCCTAGAAGCTTTGTATTCAGATCCACCTGCAGCACCAACAGGTCTTACAGCAGAACCATATAATGGGACTAGTATTCAACTTGATTGGAAGGATAATCTTGAACCGGATTTCAACAATTATCGAGTTTATCGAAGTACTACACCGGGTTTTGATCCTAATGGTAATTTAATCGCAGTAACTAGTATCAGTGAATATTTTAATTTAGGATTAGATAATGGAACCACATATTATTATAAAGTGATCGCAGTGGACTTTTTTGGTAATCCAAGTTCACCCTCACTAGAAGTAAATACAACAACATTCTCAGATAAGACTCCTCCATCAGCTCCAATAGGACTCACAGTTCAGACTTATAATGATACGAGAATAGATCTTGATTGGGATAATAATTCCGAACCAGATATTAATATTTATCGCGTTTATCGAAGTATAACTCAAGGATTTACACCTAGTATTTCAAATTTGATCTCTGAGACAATTAACAGTGATTATAATGATACAGATTTAACTCCAAATACAACCTATTATTACCGTGTGGTAGCTGTCGATATATATGGTAATCCAAGTACTCCATCATCAGAGGTAAATGATACAACAGCTTCGGATAGCATACCTCCTGCATCTCCTACGGGATTAAACACTAATGTAATTGATACATCAAGTATTTTACTTAATTGGGATGACAATTCTGACCCGGATTTTAATGGATATCGGATTTATCGTGGTACAACATCTGGATTTACTCCTGATCTCTCAACGAATATTGCTAACAATACCGTAAGTTACTATTTAGATATAGGATTAACTCCAGATACAACATATTATTATCAGGTAATAGCTGTAGATTTAGCAAATAATTTAAGTCCTCCATCATCAGAGGTAAACGATACAACAAATCCGGATATTACACCCCCAGTATCTCCAAATGGATTTACTGTTTTAACTTATAATGATACGAGAATTGATCTTGATTGGAATAATAATTTAGAATCTGATTTTGATATATATTGGATTTATCGTGATACAGCACCAGAATTTGCAATAAATATCTCTACAAATATAGCTAACACTACAGATAGTTTTTATTATGATATTGGATTAACACCTGAAACAACCTATTATTATCGTATAGTAGCTGTTGATATATATGGAAATCCAAGTTTTCCTTCAATAGAATTATACAATATAACTGATCCTGACATTACTCCACCTGCAGCTCCTACAGGTTTAGAAGCTTTTGTGTATGATTCATCAAGAATCTTTATTAATTGGACTGATAATCCGGAGCTAGATTTAGATTTATATCGTATCTATAGAAGCATAACACCAGGATTTACACCAAATAGTACATATTTCATAGCTGAAACTTATATTAACGAATTTTTAAATTTTCTCCTTTATCAGGATACAACCTACTATTTTTGTGTAATAGCTGTCGATATATATGGTAATCCAAGTACTTCATCGATAGAAGTGAATGCTACAACTGATATTGATACAGAGCCCCCAGCATCTCCAACGGGAGTTACAACCAGTTTATTTAATCAAATCGAAGTTTTCCTTGATTGGGATGATAATTCAGAGATAGATTTTGTTAAATATTTAGTTTATAGAAGTTTACAAGAAAATTTTATACAAAGTGAATCAACTTTAATTGCTGAAACCAATATAAGTGAATATTTAGACACAAATGTAACTATTGGTAACACATATTATTATTTAATTATAGCTGTTGATGTTAATGATTATCCTAGTGATCCTTCCTATAAAACAAGTGTGACGATTCCAGGAGCAATTGGTCCTGAACTAGAGGATTTGATTTTACTTGTAACTATTATAGCTATAATTGTATTAACATTAGTAGGTTCTGTATATGTACTAGTAAACCGAAGAAAGGAAAAAATTCCTCCGATAACATCATCTGATAAACCTAAAGATCATAAAATCTTCGTAAAAAGTGAAGTTGATGTTTTAGACAATAGTAGACTTATTCAAATTTTTGAAGAGGAGGAACTTCTGAGAAGAATTGATCAATTTAAAGATATAAGAATAACTATACTTCAAGAAGATTTCCTTGAAAATATTGAAAAACTAAGTTGGGACAACGAATATGAGAAGAAGGAATTTATCAAGGAAATGTTAATTTTAAGTCCTAATGAGCGACAGAGAATTATTAAAGAAATGCTTAACGACTTTTATCAATAATCCTATTGAATAATATAAATTAAGATGTGTTTTTATAAAATGTCTTCTGAATTAATTGATAAGGAAAGATTGGTATATCAAGTAATTAAAAATTATCTGAATCAATTTAGGGTTTTTGAATTGTGTCAAATCATTCCTTATATTAGAATAAAATTTGAAAAAGACAATATAAATATCAATAAAAAAGATATCAAAGAGATAATCTCCTCTTTTTTAAAAAGAAAAATATTAGTTGAAGGATCTAGTTTCCTCAGAGAAGATGTTTTAATGGTTCTGAAGAGAAAGAAAATATATGATTATATTATAAAAAATCCTGGAGTAGAATATTCTGATATTGTTAAACATCTAAAGATAAATAATCATATTATTAGGTGGCATCTTAACATTTTGCGCATTTTTGATTTTATTTATAAAATTCATATCAATGAAAAAGAGACATATTTTAAATCAGAAATTCATTCTAAACAAACTAAAAGTTTCAGGAATTTAAATACTTTAAATCAATTTTAAAAGATTAATATATATTATATCAATTTATCTATTGATTTAAAATTATTAAAAAAGATAATTTTCCTGATTTATATTAATTAATACTATCATATTTATTAAGAAATTAGAAAATCAAAACGTCAATAATAATTATAGAAAAAAAAGTAGACATATATGTCACCTATGGATAACCCAGCAATATAAATTCAATTTAATGAGAATGATTTTGTTTAAATTTTAAAATAAAAAAACAGATATTTTTAATGAAATTCAAATTATTAATCAATATTCAATCCAAAATTCTAGATCTTTTTTTTATTTTTCTTTAAGTCTTTTAAAGTAATGAGAAAAGTAATACATATGATTATATTTTGAGCAATATACCAAATGAAGTGCTGAACAACCTTAGAGTTAGTTTTTCTCCTAATAGAATGATTAATAATTAAAATTAATTTTAGAATTTTATATATGTAACCAATATTTTATATATAATTAGATGGTTTAATATATCAATTATTAATATTCCTACAAGTGTCTTTAAAAAAGAATTTACAGAAGAGTGAAATAATATGCCTACAATTTATCCTCAATTAAGTATAATTCTCTCGCTTTTAGGTATTATTGCATCAATAATAATGACAATCGTTTATCAAAAGCGTAAAGATTTGAAAATTCTACTTTTAGCATATATTTCTGCGACGATCGGAGTTGTTATTAGTACCATTAATGATATTGTTACTCAAGGTGTTCAGGGCGAAATTGGGCATTTTATAAGTAGAATATTCTTAAGCTCAGGAGCAATAATAATCTTTATTCATGTATTTAAAGAATATTTAAATATATTTAAGAAAAATAGAATTAAATTTCCAGTTAATTCTATAATGATTACTTCTGTTCCCTTTTTAATTCTCACGATTTCATTTGAAATTTTGATAATTATTTTTTGTTTAATAAGTGCATTTATGGTCTTTAGGATATATTTAAAAAAAAAAACGCTTTCACATGCGTTTCTTGGTATGGCTTTGTCCACAGTATTCTTAGCTTTATTATTTACGATTATTGAGAGTCTTGAAGTTGAGTATTTGAGATTATATGCCCTAGGTATGGACATAATATTTTTTAACATGCTTTTAGTCTCTGCGATTGTAGCTTTATTAGATCTAAGACTTATGAATACAGAACTTGAAAAAAATGATATGAAAGATAAATATTCTCATAATTTAGGTAATATTTTCCATACCATTTCTATGGCATATGATCTTATCAAAATGGAGGAAAACTTACAAGATATACCTAATGATATGGATGATTTAATTAAAAGAAAATTAAAGGAAGCATCAGATCTGGTTAGATTCATAAGAGATTTATAAATAAAATAAATAATCTATGATTATATTTTATAAAGAAGTCTAGTTCTCTAATATATCTAATCCTTTATTTAAAACAAAGATTTCATCTGCCAATTTATTAATATTATGATATGATCTCGCTGATATCTCCATATGAGTAAGAACTGAAGATTTAATCTCTCTAATAATATCTTCAAGGTTATATAAATTATCAATAAAATAATCCAATTTAGAGAGAGCGGAATACGATTGTCCTTTAAATACATATCCAAATAATAAATCCCCTTTTGAATTAAATACTATCATATAATCTCCATGCTTTATTCGATCAATTGTCCCTGAATGAGAAAAAACTTCTTTTCCAAACGAATTAATTGCGGAAATAAAATTCGTAATAAGATCTCCATCATTAATATTCATCTCCTCGAAGACTCTATTATAAAAGCATCTTCCATCATAGCTATGAAGCAAGAGAAGGGAGACTGCAGTTTCATTTTCTTTATTTAATTTATCTAATTTTTGTTTTACCATCTTTGAGTATAAAAAGTCATGTTGAGTGAATTGCAATAATTCTTGTAAAGGTACATCTTGCTTTACTTTTTCTTCCCATTCATCTAAATGTTCTAAGAAGGAATCATGCTCAGATGATATTTTATTTGCTAATCTTGTTAATCCATGTTCTTTAGCAATATTTTGAGCTTTTGTAAGTAAATAGCGTGCTTCTTTAGTATTTAAATGGAGGAGAGAAAGTTTTGCTTTAAAAAAATATGTTTCCGATAAAACATTATATAGATTTTGAGATTTCGAGATATTTAGCAATTTATCAGTAATTTGTTCTATTTCATTAAAGATATTTTCATTTCCAGATAATTCTAATTCATATAGTAATAATTCGCATAAAATTACCATAGCTTCAATAGTAGTATCATAATCAGCATGTTCTTCTTTAATAAGCTCTTTTAGAATAACCTCAGCTTGCATTTTATCAACCAATCGATCCGATGATTTTAAAATACTTGCTTTATCTAAGAGATATATTTGGTCAATTTGTTTGAATGAAGCATTTTTTTTACTTACCTCTAATAATTCTTTCAGATATAGATTCGCTTCTATAAATTCTTTATTATTAAGAGAAAGAATGATTAAATAGTGGTAGATTTTTGCAATAGTAGCTTTATAATTCCGAAAATAATATATTACCATATTTAGATCATTTATTGAATCAAGAGCTTCTAATAATGATTCTTTTGCCTTTATAAAATCACCACATTCTCCATGAATTTTTCCTATAGTAGTTAAAAATAAGGTTTTAAATGTAAGAGTGTTTAAAACATCAGGAAATTCTAATATTTTACTACAATATTCTTTTGCTTTTTTAAATTCTCCTGTTTGGCTATATATAGTAGCTAGATTGTTGTATATTGTTGCTAAATTCATAGGATCCCCCAATTCTAGAGCTAAATTAAGAGATTTATTAATTAAGGAAATGGCTTCTTTATAGTCACCTTTTTCATACATGATAGTTCCAAGAGTGTTATTACACAATGCAATTTGATATGAATTATTTTTAAGTTCACATATTAAGAGACATTTTTCTATATAAGAAATTGCCTTATCAGAATCTCTAACACTATATTCGATCCACGCCAAATTGATAAGGCTCCAGCTTATCGCAACCTCAAGGTTTAATTCTTCTGCTAGAGATAAACTTTGGTTAATCTTACTTCTTGAATCTTCAAAATTTCCAAATACTGTCAAAAGTGAACCCCAATTCAACAATGAATACATCATTCCAAATTTATCTTGAATTTCTTTTCTAAGTTCATAGCTCTTTTCATAATAACCTAATGCTTCTACAAATTTGTGATCATAATGGAGAGTCCTAGCCCTTAAATATAATATATAAGCTTCTCTCTTCTTTATTTCATTGTTATTCCTATCCTGTAATTTATTTAATATTTCTTCCGATTTATCCAATAATTCATAAGAATCAATTAATAAACGAGATGGTAAATTATGTTCTATTCTTCCAGAAATTGCATCGATTTCTCTTAAAGAATTTTTTTTTTTTTTTGCTTCATCCATCATCTTTTTGGTTAATTTCCGACCTTTCTCAAAAAAACCTTTATCAAGATAAATAAAAATCTTAATATACATTTTTGTTAATATTTCATCGTCAGAAAGTGTTCTTTCATTCTTTATAGATTTTAGAATAGTTAAAGCGTCTTTATATTTTCCATAAGAAATTAATTTTTCAATCTCTACCTTTTTTTCATTACTCATGGTAAATTCTTTTCATTTCTAATTAAATATCTAGTAAAAAAGAAGGATTTTTGATTCTTAAACTTATTGTGGATATATAAATTCTAATTATATAGGTAATAATAAAAAAACAACAAATTAATAGTCTTAAAGAAGATTTTAAAGGTTTATTTTAGTTTTAATTTTTAAAGAAACTTATATATCATACTTTTTGGTAATTTAGGATATTTAAGATGATTATTCTTCATATTCATCGTTATAGATAAAAAGAATTATTAATTAATGCAATAAGTTAAAAAGATTAAAAGATGGATTTATGGGGAAAAAAAAAAGAAGACAAACACGAGGATATCCTGTAGCAATCCTTATTGGATTAGAATCTAAAGATATTTTAATTTGGATTGCATATAGCAAACGTGTAAAATTTATAAAGATATTAAGATCAAAAAAAAAATATACGTTTATGGAAAAGTCCCAAAAATATAAGTATTTTGAGGAGGTTATTGATGTTATTCGCCCATTTATTCGTGAAGGTCTCAGAATAATTATACTAATCAATCCAATTAAGAAGAAATATTCAGAAGATTTTATTAATCATATTAAATCTCATCAAAAATGGATGTTTCAAGAAAAGAATCCCAACTCAGTCATCTTTAAATCTATATCAGGTTCAATTCAGAATCATGATGAAGCGACAGCATTTATTCAATCTAAACATTATTTTGAGGCAATCAAGACTGCCGAAGTAGATGAGGGTGGGCGAATTATTGCTAATTTAAAAAAACGGTTGAATAATCCAAAAGAAGGTTTAGTTTTATATACTTTGATTGATATTGAAGAGTTAATTTATAGAGGAGGGAAAAAAAAGAAAAATTATAAACCCTTAAAATTGTATCCTGAATATATTATTCTCACTACTAATTATATAAATAATAATCCTCAAAAAAACAGAGTATATCAACTCTTGCAGATTATTAGAAACCGAGGGATTAAAACAAAAATTATTGATAATGAGAATCCAGCAGGATCATTATTAGAATCTTTCGGGGGAATTGTATGCTTTTTGAAAGTAAAATCAGATTATGAAAGACAATTGGGAGAAGAAATCATTAAAGGTAAAAAATAATATATCAGTAAGAAAGATAAAAAAAAAGAGGATTAGAATTATTTAATTATATATATATTAAATCAGTTTGAGTTTTAGAAGGAATAATATTTAATTTAACCTTAAAAGCTTATACTAATCAATATAAGTAAAGATATTAAAACCGTCTTGGTTTTCTTTTTCGGTAACAATCTCTACAATAGACAGGGCGAGTACCATCAGGTTTAAAAGGTACTTCTGTCTCCATTCCACAATCCGCACAAGTTACCTTATGCATTGGTCGAGGAGCTCTAAAATTATTATATGACATTTTTTTCATTTTATTTATTATATTTTATATAGTAATCTCATAGATGTATTTTCCAAATTTAATTAAGAAAAATATGAAATACTATAACTTAAATAAGTAATCCGTTGATTAAATATTTGATCATTTATTTTTTTTTTATATAAATTATTTTCTTCAAAAAAATATGAATATAGAATAATTAAACTTATTATACGGATATTGATTAAAAAATTATTTTACTTCTATTAATGCAATGCATTGATATTCCCCAATTTTTCCATACAAGCAACCATTTTCATCAGTTAAATATTCTTTTTCTAAATCCTCAGGTGTCCAATTTTTAAGCAAATTATATCCTCTTTTTTTAATAAATTTTTCAATTTCTCCTTGTTTAATGCCAAATTGATAATGTTCACCTACTTTTGATGTCATTTTTATTATTTGTTTTGAACCATAAAATCTAAAATCACCCTCAATAATTTCTTTATAAACATATGTTAATGCAACTTGGCTTTTAGGGAGAGAATTTTGTTTAATAAAGTTAAGTGTAGAATCTACAACATCTTCATTTAAATATTCGGTGACTCCTTCCCATAAAAATAAATTCTTAGCGTTTTTCTTAAAACCTTTTTTATGTAAGGTTGTATACAGGTCATTTTTATTAAAATTAATTGGAACATAAATTAGGTTTTTTGGAATCTCGGTATTTGATTTTTCTAAAATTTTTTTCTTGCATTCCTGAGTTGTTGGAATATCTAATTCAAAAATATCAGTGTTTATATTATAATTTTTAAAACGAAAAGCTCTCGAATCAAAACCAGCACCCAAAATAATAATTTGATCATACTTATTTTTTAAGGCCTCTTGAAATATTTCATCGAAAACAAATGTTCTAGCAATTACCCATTCATATATTCCAGGAATATATTTTTTCAAAAGAGGTAAAAGAATTCTAGAAATTTTCAATTTTATTTTTGCTGAACCAATATGAAAAACTTTAGCTAAATAATCTGGTCCTCTTAATTGTGGTCTTTTTTCTTTATTTGAACAAGCACGAAAATATGTTATAAATCCTGCTGTCTCGGATGGTTTATTTTCAATATTATTATTCATTTCATCAACTTTTTATTCATTTTTATTATTCTTTTATCATATTTTATTTAGATATACCTACATCATTTAATTCCAAATATAATAACTGCTTTGTTAAATTCTGGTTTTAATAATTTTGGAATTCTGATTTCATCTAAAACATCTAAATAATTTATTTTTTGTATACCCCATTCTTTAATAGATTTAATTAAATCATCAAAACTTCCAAATTTTCTGCTATTTCTAAAATTATCTAGTAAAGCGAATACTCCATCCTTTTTTAAAACACGAAATGATTCTCTGAGTACATCTCTTTTATTTTTAAGATCTCTAACTTCATGATATACAAAATTACTTACTATTGCATTAAATTCCTGGTTATCAAAAGGTAATTTTGAAGCACTTGCTTTTTGAAATACAATATTATCATGAACATTTTCTATATATGCATTATTTTCACATAAATTTTTGGTGTAGTTCCATATTTTTCCCCAATAATCAATAGCCCATATTTTTGCCTCAGGATTTTTTTTAGCTAAACTAATAGCAAGTGCTCCTGAACCTGTACCAATATCAAGAGCCTTTCCTTTTCCATCCCAAATTAATTTCTTTATAACTAAATTCCATACTTCTTTTGGTAGATGGTTATCATTCTTAGAGAATGTTAAATACATATATGATAGATAAATAAAAGCAATCAGGAAAATACCTGAAATAAGCCATAAAATTATTCTCACCAATAATAATATTGGAAAAAAAGAAATTATGAGGATAAATATAATTAAAGCAATGATGGTACTTAAAAATTTTTTAGGTAACCAATTAGAATAATTTACACCAATATTTTTTGAATTTGAACACATACTGTTACACCCATTTTATTTTCAAATCTATCTATAAATTTATTAAGAGTATTTTATCCATTATCTAGGAGATTTATTGATATTATTAACCATATAATGATGATTAGATAATCATTTTCCTATTTTAGATCCTTAATCTAAAAGATATATTTGATATATTTAGTTGGACCTAAAGGATATAATTTTTATTACTATTTAAATTTTTATAATTTTTTGTTTAATATATATAAATAATCCATACCTAATTCTGAATAAAAAGAAGAGTTTATTGAAAATAAAAAAAGCTATATTTTTAGTAAAAATAAACTAATGAGGAATATTATTAATCTAAATTTTAGATTTATATAAATAGGAAAGTTCTATCTTATATATTGAGGAATTATAAGAAAATAAATAGAGCTTTCAATATTTGTATCTAATATAGACTAATATTTTACTTTATTTTTATAATAATAATTAATGATATCTTATACTAGAAATTTATCACCAGAATTAAGGAGGCAATATCGCTATTTACAAATTTATACTTTTTTTAGATATTGGTTCTTATCATATTGGATTGTATTTCAACCACTTTATTTTAAAGAAGTTCTTAATTTCTCGATAACTCAAATTTTAATTAATGCTGCCTTAGCTCCGATTTTATCTCTTATCTTTCAAAATTCTTGGTCAAAAATCGTTGATCAAACTCAAAATATAAAGAAATATATTACAATAGGAAATTTCAGTCTTATTATTGTCTCAACAATGACTATATATGTGAATTCCTTTTTGATGATGCTAGTACTAACTATTATTATTCAAGTTTCACCAAATGGGGATATTCTTTCCAATGTACTCGTTTATAATTTATCTGATAGAGTTAGCGATATTCCAGATGACCCAATAGAGAAAAGATATCATAATATTAATCTATTCGCCCGTTATCGTCGTTTTGGAAGCTTAGGCTGGGCTATAGGGCTTCCTATCGGAGGATTAATTCTTAATGAAACAGGATTGTGGATCAATTTTATAATTTGTTCTATTGGTTTAATGATTTTATCAATATGGTTCATTATTGCTGTGAATGAAAAAATTATATTATCAAAGCACCATTCTTTAGAATTATCTCCATCGGATCAAGTGGTCCCTGTTGAAATAAACACTAAAAAATCCACTTTATTAAGCAATTATAGTAGACTATTTAGAAATCGAATCTATATCTCTTTTATTATTGCTAGCCTTTTCTATGCTATAGCGTTTAGAACAACACTTTCAGTACAAGGTTTGTTTTACAATATACTTTCACAGAACAATTATTTTGAACTGGTTTGGATTTATAGCATAGCAGCATTAGCAGAATGGCCAGTAATGACTATACTTGCTAAGCAGGTTAAGAAAATTGGATGGCAAAATGTAATCGTTCTTTCATATATCATCTCAGGAATTCGTATGGCTTTTATGCCTTTTATCATAATTTTTTATGGCAATATTTACTGGGGTTATATATTCCAAATATTTAATGGTATTGTTTATGGAATGTGGTGGCCAACCTCAACATTTGGGATTTATATATCTTTACCTAAAGATCAAAAAGCAATTGGACAATCTTTTTATGGTTCTATTGAATTAATTGGTACTTTTCTTGGTAGTTTAATCGGAGCTATTATTTCTGCAATAGTTCTTGATGAGAATTTAACTTATTTTTGCATACATTGGATTGCAGGAGTTGTAGCAGTTATTAGTGGAGTAATTCTATTAATCTCTACTCGAAATTACTTAGTTAAAGAAAAAAATCTTAACTTAAAATAGAGAAATAAGTTAGATTATTACAGAGTAATTTCGATAGGGACAATTATTATTTTAGAAAGTGTTTTCTTTTTTCTTTTATATTTCAATTATCAAATTGAATGTTATTTGAAAATAAATCTTTTTATTTTCCTTTAATTTAACAATACTTATGTCAACTAAAAGAAATATACTTTTTTTAATAATAGGAAATGTTTTAATATTAATCCTACTAATAATAAAAATTGTTCCAATCAAAAATAGTCTTGATCTTATAATAAGATTCGCAGCATTATTTGGATTCATTTGTCTATTTATTGCAACGATTTTAACATCATTTATTCCAAAGATTTATAAGATATTTGGTAAATCATTTATGAAAATACATCATATCTATTCTATTTTGGGTTTGATCCTAATTACTATTCACCCATTTGCCTTTGCAATTGATCAATTGGATATCACAATCTTTATACCTATATTTTACCCATGGAATGATTTTTGGAGATTAGCGGGGCGTCCTGCTCTAATTTTAATCTATGTTGCCATAATTGCTGTAATCTTAAGAAAAAAAATCTCAAAAATATGGAGATATTTGCATGCCTTAAACTATGTTGCTTTATTTTTCGCTTATATACATGGTGTATTAATTGGAACCGATTTTCAAGATCCAACTATATTTATCATTTTCACAGTTATGATTATAATTTCGATTATTTCATTTTTCTATAAAAGATATTTAAAGTTTAAAAAGAAGAAAAATAAAATAACAGCACCATAATAAGCTTTAGGATACATATTTTATTCTCCTTAACTTTTTTTAGCGGATATCAGCAGAAATTTAAAGATGAATGTAAAAATATTTTAGTTAAAATTTTTATATAATGTAAGGAATAAAGTGTCTTTATTTATCTAATAAGAAAGGGGAATTGAAAAAATGAATACTGAATTAAAAGGTAAAATAGATTTTATTGAAAAAGAAACTAAAGTTATTTCTGAACTAAAACAGAAAATAAGTTTATTAAAAAATGAAAATATAAATGGAAAGATTAAAATAAATGAACAAAATGAAACAATACAAAAATTAGAAGATGAACTTAAAATTCAAAATATGAAATTACCCAAAAATATTGAGATTTTAAAAGAAATAATTGTAACACAGCGACGAGATCTTAATGAAAAAGAAAAAGAACTTGAAACTTCAAAGATATTAATAGAAAAATTCACAGATAACCTCGAGGATGTTATTAATTCCCCTGAATTAGAATTTCTATTGACTGATATCCCTGGAATTGGTTTAAAAACAGCTGAGAAACTATATAACCATGGAATTTGTAAAATCAAAGATTTACGCGATTATAAAATAAATTCAGTGGCAAAAAAAATCCCCGGAATTAGTTTTAAAAAGTTAAATAAATGGAAACTATTTCTTATAAATCGTGAAAAAAGGTTAAATGTAAAATATATCTCTTGAGTGAAAAGATCTGATAAAACTCTAAATTATTATTTTACTTTAAATTTTATATTTTTAAAGACAAAAATAATTAAAAGAAATTATATTTCTTAAAACTATACTATATTTTTAGTGATATTATGGAAGATTCTGTGATAAATGACATTATTGATAAAATGCAAATTGAAGAAAAAGTTCAAATATTAACGGGAGAGACATTTTGGACAACCTATCCTATTGAACGATTAAATATTCCTTCTATATTTTTAGCTGACGGTCCTCATGGTATAAGAAAAGTAGCAGAACTAGAAGGAATAGTAAAGAAAGGTATTGAATCTACTTGTTATCCTACTTCTCCAGGTTTAGCATCTTCATGGAATACAGATCTTGTTAAAAAGTTAGGAGAAACATTAGGAGAGGAATGTATTTCATTAGATGTTCAAATTCTTCTTGGTCCAGGAGTAAACTTAAAAAGATCACCATTATGTGGTCGTAATTTCGAGTATTACTCTGAGGATCCTATATTGACGGGTGAAATAGGAGTGGCTTTTGTTAATGGTGTACAAAGTAAAGGAATAGGAACTACACTTAAACATTTTGCTTTAAATAATCAAGAATATGAACGTTTTGTATCGGATTCCATTGTGAATGAAAGAACAATGAGAGAATTATATCTTATGGGATTTGAAATAATTGTAAAAAAAGCTCAACCAACGACGATCATGACTTCATATAATAAAATAAATGGTATTAATGCTTCGGAAAATAGTTTTCTTCTACGTGATATACTTAAAAAAGAATGGGGATTCAAAGGATTTGTTGTTTCTGATTGGATGGCATCTAACAATAAGGAAAATAGTATAAAAAATGGACTTGACCTAGAGATGCCAACTAAAAACCAATTTCACGATGAGGAAGTAATAAATGCTATTAAAAATGGTAAATTAGATGAAAAAATAATTGATGAGGCCGTTTTTAGAGTTTTAACAGCTATATTCAAAACTTATGAAAATCGTAAAGATATAGGTGAGTATGATAGAGAAACACATCACCAATTAGCTCGAGAATTTGCAAATGAATCAATTGTATTACTTAAAAATGAAAATAATATCTTACCTTTAGAAATTGAAAAATTAAAGAAAATAGCGATAATAGGGGACTTTGCTTTAAATCCTCGCTATCAAGGAGCAGGAAGTTCAGAAATCACTCCATCGAAATTAGATATTCCATTTGAATGTTTAAAAAACCGAGTTGATAATAAAGGAGAATTACTTTATGCTCAAGGTTATAATTCAGATACTATAAATGAGGATTTAATACAGGAAGCAGTTAATATATCTAAAAATGTTGATGTCGCCATAATATTCGCTGGGTTACCCCCATCATACGAAACCGAAGGAAGAGATCGTAAGCATATGGATCTACCTTTATCTCATAATCATTTAATAGAAGAGATTTGCAAAGTACAAAAAAATACGATTGTTGTTCTATCAAATGGTTCCTCCGTCACAATGCCTTGGATCAGCTATCCATCAGCAGTTATTGAAGCATGGTTAGCAGGACAAGCATTTGGGAGTAGCATTGTGGATATTTTAACTGGAAAAATCAATCCATCGGGTAAATTATCTGAGTCTTTTCCAATTAAACTTGAAGATAATCCATCTTTTATTAATTTTGGTAATCGTGATGTTATTTATGGAGAGGGTCTTTTTATTGGATATAGATATTATGAAAAAAAGAAAATAAAACCATTATTCCCTTTTGGTTTTGGATTATCTTATACAACCTTTGAATATACAGATTTGGAAGTTAATAAAGAGACTATTACGAATAAAATGGAACTCGAGCTATTTGTTACTATAAAAAACATAGGTTCAAGAAAAGGAAAAGAAATAATACAAGTTTATGTAAGAGATATAAAATCAACCATTATTCGCCCAATTAAAGAATTAAAAGCTTTCAAAAAAATTGAATTAGACGTGGGGGAAGCTAAAAAAGTTAAGTTTATGTTAAATGAGAGAGATTTTGCATACTGGGATTCTAAATATAAGACGTGGGTTGTTGAAAGTGGAGAATTCGAAATCTTGGTGGGTAGTTCAAGTGAAGATATAAAACTGAAAAAAATTATTAATATGACTTCTGAACAAAAATTAAAGATATCTTTTAGTCGATATAGTTTATTAAAAGAGATTTTAACTCATCCAAATGGTCGCAAATTACTAAAAGAAATGGTAAAGGATATATCTAATGCACAATTAGATAAGAATTTTATTGACACCCTTGATGATATGGATATGGGCTTGCTTGATCTTCCATTAAATAAAATAATTGATTATCTATTTTTAGGAAATATCCCATATGAAAAAGTAGATCTATTAATTTCACAATTAAATGCTGATATATAATTTATTCATAAAGATGTTAATTGAGAGCCAACAATAATTTCAAATGATTTATTATTTCTTCATTAATTGGATGAATTCTCTGAAGTTTATTCTTCCATCTCCATCCTTATCTACTTCTTTCAACATATCATTGATCTGTTTATTATCTAAACTCTCACCTACTTCATGCATAATTCGTGTTAATTCATCCAATGAGACATACTTATTTCCATCACAATCGCATATTTTAAAAGCTTGAATTAGTTTTTGTTCTTGAACTTTAAAGAATACATGGTTTTTATACAAACCTAGGAACTCATGAAAAGTAATATAGCCATCTTTATTTAAATCAATAGTTTTCATCATATCTGTAAGCTCATTTTCAGAAAATTCATGTCCAAGTGCATTGTAAATATTTCCTATTTCATTAATTGTTATACTCCCACTCTCATCTTCGTCAAATGTACCAAAAATATATCTAATTCTATGAATCTCCTCATCATTAATATCAAATAGCATATTTTAAATCCTCATTGATTATTTTCTTGATAATTAGATAAATAGTATTAGTACTTAAAATATTTCGGTTTATATATGATTAATCCTAATAAAACTAAAATATGAACGATTTTAGAAGTATCTTAAAAAAAAAGAATATAATGATGGAAAGTGAGGAATAGGTATAATTTCAAGAATATATAAAATTAATAATAGGAAGAGACAAGAAAAAATGATCAAAAAAAAGACATCTAACCTCCTAAAATTAATTTTAATTAAATTTGTTCTTTTTTTATATATTCCAAAACACCTATTTTCCATCGATATTGATGTAGTGTTGGTTCTTCTAAGTGTAGAAACAATTGTAGCAATAAGGCGTTCAAATATTAGAAAATATACTTTTTTTATTGTGTTTACTTTTTCAGAATCAAATCCTCTTGCCTTTTGGGCTAACGCTATAGTTCTTGCATCTTGTTGAATTAAAGGGATATTTCTTACTGCAACCATAAATGCAAAGCAATATCTATAAGGGATTTTTAATCTCATCAATGAATATACAAAATCTTTCATTTTAGTAGTATAAGTAAATATAATTGTAGATGTATATAGAATTAAAATAATAAAAAAAGCTTTTAATGCGAAATATACTGCTAATCTCCTTATTTTTAAAAATGGTAGATTAAATAAATAAAATAAAACCTCATCATTTTGGTCTGGAATAGCATTAAAGAAAATATTCAATAAGATACTAAAAATTAGAATAAAAAATATGAATTTTAATTTTAAAATAAGGTTTTTTAAAGAAATATTGCTCATTAATGCTAAAATAATCAAGGATAAAAAGATTAGAGTTAAAAATATTAGACTTTTAATTAAAAATGTTGAAAATGTCAAAATAATCAAAAAAAAGATTTTAGAAATAGGATTCAATTTATGCATAAAGGAGTTTCCTGGAATATATGCAAATGTATATAGTTTATTATCTAAAATTTTATTTTTTCTAGTCATTTATTTACTCAAATCATTTAATCTTCTGTTAATTTTGTCTAATAATAACATTGGCCCTAATTTTTTGTTTTTACTAAAAAAATTCTCATTTGAATCATCAGTTTTAAGTTTTCCTCCTTTATCAAGTTCTATTATTCTATTTGTATATTTTAAAAGTAATTGATAATCATGTGAAGATATTATAATTGTCTTACCTCTTTTATTTTCAATATATAACGTTTCAATAAGAAAATCAATTGTTCTTTGATCTTGACCTATGAATGGCTCATCTAATAAAATAATATCAGGATTGTAAATAAATATACAACTTAGATTAAGTCTCCTTTTTTGCCCCCAACTTAACTGAAATGGATTTTTATCAGGATCCTCTTTACCAATAAGTTTTATTAGTTTAGATAAATATTTTTCACTGATATCATCAAGAAGTTTAAAATTTTTAGCTCCATAAAGAATTTCATCTTTTATGGAAGATTTGAATATCATCTTTTCTGGATTTTGAAATATAAATCCAATTTTTTTTGAGTATTCATTTTGATCTATCTCAGGTAGTTCAATATTCTTAAAGTAAATAGTTCCAGAGGTAGGATCATATAAATTTGCTAATAAGTACAAAAATGTAGTTTTTCCTGAACCATTAGGTCCAATTAATCCTATAAATTCTCCTTTTTTAATTTTAATAGAAAGATTCTTTATAGCCTTAATTCCTGAATTAGGATAAGTAAATGATAAATTCTTAGTCTCTAAAATTATATTATCTGATTTATTTATCTTTAAATTTGATTTTTCATCTTCATTCTTGTGATTATTAAATTTATTTTTTAAAGAATTGATGTATAAGTTCTCAAAATCTATTATTTGCTCATATTCTTCATATTCCCTTATAATTGTTGGTTCTATTATTGTATCAATGAGGATATTCTTAAATTCTTGAAGATCTTGATATTTTAAATTACCAATATAATTTATAAAATTCTGGAAATTTATATTGTTGTCTAATAAATTAATATCTTGAACTTTAGAAATAAACATATTATAAATCTCCAATATCCAAGGAATACGAAGATTACTTATTTTTACTAATTCAAATTCTTCTTTTAATATTCTTTGAATATCTCCCTCTACTCTAACTGTTCCATCATCACTTAGGATTAATATTTTATCAGCAATATCTAAAACACGGTTTAATCTGTGCTCAACAATAATTAAAGTCAAGTTATAATCCTTAGATTTCTTTAATTTTCTTAATTGATTTAGTAATAAATGTTCTGATTGATGATCTAAGAAAGCTATTGGTTCATCTAATATCAGAATCTTAGGTTTCATTACTAAAAATGAGCAAAGAATTACCAATTGTTTTTGACCACCACTTAATTGATTTATATCACGATCTAATAAATGATCAATTTGCATAAATTGTGTAATTTCATTGACTCTATTTGTTATTTCTTCTTTTGAAAATTTTAAATTTTCAAGTCCAAAAGCAATTTCATCTCTTACTGTAAAAGTGACTAATTGATCTAAAGGATTTTGTTTTACAACACCAACTATTTTACATAATTCCGTATATTTATAATTCCATATATTTTTATCATAAATATATACATCTCCTTTAGCAAATCCTTTTAGTCTCCAAGGAATTATACCATTCATTGCGTAGGTTAAAGTAGATTTTCCACTCCCGCTTGAACCTGCTATAATTAAGGTTTCGCCTTCAAAGAGATTAAAATTAATATCAAATAAAGTGGGTTTTTGGTCTATATCTGTACTATAAATGAAAGAGAAATTTCGAAAAGAAACAGCTAAATTTTGATCTTTAATCAATATATCACACCCATCATCAAAAAGTTGTTGGTACACCAGCCTTTATCAATGCATTTTTAATAGTTCTTCCCAAGATTCCTGTAATCAAAATACCCGAGATAAAAGCAAACATTAAAGCTATAGCCCATAATGACCAGTGTAGATGCCACCTTTGATTAACCATCCAAAAAAAAGGAGCTTGAAAAAAGTTACCAAATCCTCCAGCAATTCCCCAACCTAGATTTGTTTGACCTTCCCCAATTCTCTCTATTAGAAAAAATCCTATAACTAAACAAAATCCCTCCATTATATTTACAAAAATAATTACAATACCCCATATATCTCCTAATAAAAATTCTATTAATCCCTTTGAGAGCATTGTAATCATTATATTTCTCTTTTTCTGAGTGAGGCCATAAACAATAACTGCCCACATAACATGATGTCCACTAACGAGCTGTGTTCCACCAGTCAATGGATACCATACTTTTATTAATAAACTAAAAGGGATAATACTAGAGATAAATCCACCCATAACTCCAATTATAGTTGAATATAAGAGATCTAAGGTAGTTAATTTGTTTTCTCTTACTTTTTTAAATCCTGTCTTTTTATATCCATTAACTTCTTCTATTTCTCTTACATAAACTTCCTTTTCTTTTTTAAATTCTTCTGATTTCATTTTTTTTCATTTTTTTATCCTATTAAAATAGTTACTAAATTCTTCACAGCCCAGTGTGTAGTAGCTTCATTAGGAATTACACTATAATCAACGATAGACATTAATGGACCATCTTGAAATAATGGTGAATTATCACATTCATAGGCTATAATTACATAATCTAGATTTTCTTCTGCTAATGATAAAGATATAGGATATGGAGATTTAAATCCATCAGCACCTATAAATTGGAAAGTTGAAGAATCTGCGTTTAGTATCCCCTCTACTATTAAAATACTCCAAAGAGATGCTCCAGAATAATTGTTATCAAACTGTCGTCCTATTGCATTTACAAAATGAAATTCTTGATTTTCAATTTGGTGGTAGAGATCTGATTTTATATCTTCTAAATTTAAGACTAAATCTGTTTTTACATTTCCTTTAATGGTAAGAGTGTCATTATTTTTAAATTTCCAAAAAGGATCTATTTCTAATTCTATAAATGCATAAATATTTAACCAAAAAATGCTAATTCCAACTAATACTATAGAGACCAGTATATAAAATTTCCGTTTTTCCATTTTCTTTATTCTTTCCTATTGATAAAATCTATTTTTTTCTTGAATTTCTGAATTAGAACTATTACCGAGATGAAAATAATAGGTACCACGATAATAAAATTATATCCAATAATAGCACTGGTGTTTTCAGTTAGATCTAAAGCATATGTCCAAGAAATTGCATGATCTTCATGTGTTCCATCGTTTAAAATAGCTAAATTAAATTTATAGAGTTCTTTTTTTATGATTTGTACATCATATTCATCATCTGAATATAACTCTCTGCTTAATTCTACAATATAACTTTTATTTTCTCGATAAGTATATCCAATAGCAACATCACTACTTTCAAAGCTACTACACCATCCATTTTCATCAAAACAGCGATCATCTATGAAATAGGAAGAGCCATTCCCAGGAGTACTTGGAGGATAACCATTACAGATCCACCCCCAGCTATCAACTCTTCCACCACCCATAGAATCAGTTTCCATTCCATCCCAAAAATCTGCTGAAAAATCAGGAACATTTATGTCCCAACAGAAAAATAATCCATCATAGATGTTATTACTCAAGTATGGTCTTGTTGAATTATCATTCCATTCACATAGTAAATATATGTAATTATCATTCATAATAACTGTCAAATTTAAATAAATTATAAAAAATCCAGGTTTACCTATCTTACTAGCTAAAGGAACGGTTATCATTCCATTATTATTTTGAGGATCTCTCCAAAAAGGTTCAGATGGTATCCCATCTAAAGTGATAATGGCATCTTTATCATATGGTATTTCAATTTTTGTAATATTATGATAATCTTGGCAATCTCCTTCATTTCCCCAATATCCATAACATAAAGGAATTGTTAATAAAATTATAAAAAAGTATGATAAAAATAAACACAATCTTTTTGATGACATATTTCTTCCATTCATATGATAATACTTAATATGTTAATTAAATAAAAAAAATATTTTTAGTTAATTGAATATTTACAAATCGTCAGGAATCGATCCTGGATATACGGTAATCTCAATTTTTACAACATGTGAGAGATAATTACGTCTTGGTCTTCCAGGAATACATACATAAAATGGTCCTCTATGATAACCACACATTAACCTATAAGGCCAGATAGGATCTGTTATACCTTGCCCCGTTTCTCCAAATTCTTGGTCTGCATATACCAAACTCATCAGTAAATCAGACTCAGGTAAGGGTTCCTCAGGATCATTAACTAAATCCTTATCAGGATTCCAAGGAGGAGTTATACCTTCTTCAACATCAGTATTATTGTATGGCTTTTCTGGACTTGTTCCAGATGGGACTGGAGTTGCCCAATTATCACAAGACCAGATTCTTACTGTGTAATTTTCTTCGGCTAATATTGAGGTGTGGGAAATAATTTCTGAAATATTTCTTCCCCAATAGTGTCTATTAAAACTCCACCAATCATTATCCTCATAATAATAGGTGGCATCATATTCATTGGTCATCATATTACTAGGATCAATTGTATATTCAAGAGTATTATTAACATAAATATCTACTTTCCATGAATCTAATACACTTATATATTCTAAATTACTCAATGATTCATTCATATTTTTACCTACAATTGTAAAATTACCCAATTTTGATCCTGGAAGCCATCCTTTATTTGCTGCCAAAGCAATAATTACAGGATCTTCATCATTCTCATACATCTTATTTATAATATCTGCCGTACTCATATTTAAATATCTTACAGAACTAAATCCATCAGGAGTTTTTGAGGCCATAAAAGAGAGATTATATGCAAAATTTGTATTCCAATGTTCTAAAACATCTAAGATATCTACTCCTGTATAGTAAATCCCAGAATAAGGATCTTGAATAGTATAGAGATAAAGTGGGACTTTATATTCATTAATATCTGCTCCATTTCCATTCTCTTCTTCATCTAAAGCTAAAGTAATCCCCTCTAGAAGATCTCCAAGAGTTATTTTAATTATATCTGTGCCATTGTCTAAAGTAAAATAAGATGAATTATATGCAGTACTCCAATCATCAGGTAAGCCCCATGGACCAGGGATCGTCTGTTCTGGGGCGTTTCCCTTCTCTACATTTAATAATGAAAGACCGAGAAAGCCTGATAATCCAGCAAGAATAAAGATACTAATCAATAAGCCTCCTAGTAAACCGTCTTTTTTACCTATTTCCATATTAAATCCGTAATTTTTTTTTTTAATTTAATATATCGAAATGTATTATGAGACATAACGTAATAAAATTTAAAAATTTTATTAAACAATAATAATGGTTTTTCTAAGTTGGTATTGAAGTAATTTAATAACTCTTTTTTCATAGACTTATATCTTAATAACATAAGATATAATAAGATGCAAAAGAAAATGGTAATATATCTAAAAAGGAAAGTTGTATAATATATGGATTTTAATTTATCAGAAAAACAAATTAAGTTAAGAGAAAAGGCAAGAGAATTTGCAATTAATGAAGTGTTACCTGTTGCTCATAAATATGATGAAACTGAAGAATTTCCAATAGAGATATTAAAGAAGGCATGGGAACAGAATTTATTGAATCTAGCTATTCCTAAAGAATATGGAGGTCAAGGATTGGGATTATTAGATGCTTGTATAGTTGTTGAAGAGATTGCATCTGCATGTCCAGGTATCGCAACTTCTATATTTGATAATAATTTAGGAGCAGAACCAATAATTATTGGGGTACTGAAGAACAAAAGCAACGTATTCTAACAGAATTGGTTAGTAATTTTAAGCTTATTACTTTTGCTACTTCTGAACCTTCAATGGGCTCTGATGTAGCTAATATGAAATGTCTTGCAGAAAAGGATGGAGATGAATATATTTTAAATGGAACAAAGTTCTGGATAACCAATGGGGGATATGGAGATTATATTACTATTTTTGCTACTAAAGATCCCTCAATGAAACATCGAGGAATAGGTGCTTTTACTATACCAACTAATATAGAAGGAGTAAGATTAGGAAAACAAATTCCTAAATTGGGGCAGAGAGCTTCTAATACAGTTTCAGTAGCATTAAAAAATGTCAGGGTTAAAAAAGAGAATGTTTTAGCAAAACCTGGGAGGGGTTTTGTATTAGCAATGCAAACCTTTGCTCACACACGTCCTGCTATTGGAGCTTTTGCTATTGGATGTGCTCGTTCTGCTATGGAATATTCCATAGATTATACCAAAAAAAGAGAAGTCTTTGGGAGACCTATAGAAAAATATCAAGCAATTCAATTCAAAATTGCTAATATGTATAAGGATATCGAAGCCGCAAGACTTTTGACCTATAAAGCTGCTTGGGAAGCAGATCAAGGAATAGATAATAATTTAAGCTTTTCAATTGCAAAGGCATTTGCTTCAGATGTTGCTATGAATGTTACTACTGAAGCAATTCAGATTTTCGGAGGATATGGATATCTACGTACATATCCAGTTGAAAAATTATTTAGAGATGCAAAATTGTATCAAATATATGAAGGAACAAGTGAAATTCAGAGAATCGTTATTTCTCGATTCATTATGAAAAGATATAAACATGCTATGCCATATTTAGGAAAAAAAAGAGATAAGTTTAATCAAGATTAATTAAATAAAGAAAAGAAGAAATAAATAACCTTATATATAGATATCAGAATATCTTAGCAAAACTTTCGGCAAAAGCTCGAATATTATCCCAATCACGAAGATCATTATATGCATTCATTTTTATTTCCACATTTGGATTTTTGGATAAAATTTTTGCAACTATTTTCAAAGCTACTTTAGCCCCTTTACCTACTTTTGTATCTTCTGAAAGGTCTAAAATACCTCCAAAAGCATCATAAATATCTGGTTCAAGATCATATTTTTTAGATAATTTTTTAATAAATTGATCCTTGGCTTTAACAGGTTCTGCAACAGGATAAACTCCACAAACAAACGCACCTAATTTTAAATTTTTGCTTTTAATTTCATCCTTTTTTCTTTCTAAGAACATTTTTACCTCTTTTTTCCATGAATTTATTTGTAAACTAGTTCCTATTATAAGCCCTCCGAAATTATCTAATTGGGGCCAGTTAATAGGATTTATAATCCCTAAATTAATAAGTTCTATATCTAATCCCTTTTTTTCAAGCACTTTTCCAATCTCTTGAGAGATTTCTTGGGTACATCCATAACGAGTTCCATAAGCAATTAGGACCTTTGATTTTTCCATTTTCCTATCTCCTTATTCAATATTAATATTTTTTAGAATATCTAGGAAGAGCTTTGAATACTATTTAAAATTTTATAACAATAAAACTATAAAATCATTCAATCTCATGTTATCAAAACTAGTAAAATTTAGCTAATTTTATTTAAAATTATCAAGAAATCTTGACAACTTGGGGGTTTAACACCAAACCCTGTATCCCATCATCGTTTATAAAATTTGGGAATGCTTTTTTCAGAATATTATAGCCTGCATTCACATCAGCATTTATGATCGTTCCATTACTTTTATACTTATATAAGGTAGGTTTTGTAATTTGTAATAATTTACACGCTTCAGATGATTTCATAGTACTATTATTGAAAAGGATACGATTTATAAAGAGATACTATTAAGATTTATTTGTTTGTAATAGCATATCATAAAGGATGTGATACTAAAGATAATAATTAGGTATAGAAGATGCAAATATTTGTTATCATCATGGGTACTCCATAGGAAAATATGTTTAAAAAATATTAATGAAACGTTTTCCTTTTTTCTCTACATATTGTTGGTGATATTCTTCTGCTTCCCAAAATACAGATGCTTGAACGATTTCTGTAACAATTGGATTTTTAAAACGGTTAGATTTCTCAATTTCAACTTTAGATTGGAGGGCTATTTCTTTTTGTTTTTCATCTAGATAAAAAATAGTTGATCTATATTGTGATCCCGTATCAAGACCTTGACGATTTAGGCTAGTTGGATCATGAATTGACCAAAAAACATTTAATAACTCCCCATAAGTTACCTTAGATTTATCAAAAGTTATTTCCACGCTTTCAGCATGACCAGTATTACGATAACAAACATCTTCATAAGTGGGATTTTCAAAATGTCCACCACTATAACCAGCGCGAGTAGAAATTACTCCTTTTATTTTCCTAAATTTATCTTCTATACCCCAAAAACATCCCGCAGCAAATATAGCTTTTTCAGGCTCCATAATTTAAATTACTAATTTGAGAAGTTAAATCCATGGATAATTATTTATAAAATAAATCAGTATCGTATAAATTTTCCATAATAATATAGAACTAATTATTTTCAAATTAAATGTCTTATTAGGTGTAGATAATTTTGCAGTTTATTCATAAATATAGATTTTCATAATCCACACAAAAGCTATTTTTATTTTATAAAAATATAATTTAGATATTAGAATAATTTAATAAATCCTAATAATATCATTAAAGTGATCACTATAAAAGATAAATTTAAATTAGTAGGTACGAAAATACAAGAATTTGAATTACCAAATACTAACGATGAATTAATCAACATAAAGGATTTCCAAAATGAAAAAAATATTTTAATAGTTCTATTAAGGAGTATTCATTGACCATATTGTAGATGGCATGTGGCTCAATTACGAAGAGATTTCCAGAAATTAAAAGAACTTAACACCTATTTATTTCCAATTTTAACTGATAATAAGAAAAATGCCATTAAAATGCAACAAAAATATGCAAGGATATATCCTATTTTTTATGATGAAAAAAAAGAGGTAACAGAAATACTAAAACAAGAAATTAAAATTTCAAAATTAGGAAGAATACCGGGATTATTAATCATTGATAAACAAGGAGTAATTAGATACGCGTATTATAGCGATAATATGCATGATATTCCTGAAAATAGGGAAATTCTTGATGAATTAAAGAAGATAAATAATTAATAATTTAGTGGGAATTTAATTGAAAAGATAAATGATATTATATTCCTTTAAGTTAGCCATACTTTACTAAATGTCAACATAGCTTTTATAAATATCATAGATTTTTTTTTTTATTTTTTATTTAACTTATTGAATATAGAATAATATCTAAGTTAGTTCCTAATTTTTAACTATTAAATTTACAAATTTAATGCTTCGATAAATAAGAAAAATGAAAAAAGGGATAAATTTTAAAAAATGGAAATTAATAGGAAGTATTTTTGGTATTATTGCTGGAGTCCAATTTATAATAATGACAGTTCTTATGATGCTATTATATCCTGGAGGATATTCTTTTTGGGATAATAAGATCAGTTATTTAGGATATTACACATCTGCAAATAATGGGAATCCAAATTTTTTATGTCAAACACTATTTGTTATTACATTTATATCATTTACAGTCCTATTAATTCCCTTTTTTTTAGTCTTAGTACTTATTTTAAAAATCCGAAAGCTATAGCAATAATCAGTAGGATAGGAATGATTTTGTATATAATTTCTGTGCCTATTGGAATTATATTTGCATTTTATCCAGGGGATATTTATCCTGAAATACATGATAGGTTAACATTTAGTTATTATTTATTTATACTTTCTTCAATCTTTATCTTTTCACTTGCTATGTATTTTAATCAGTCTCATGAAAACTATTATGCTACACTTGGTATCGTAATCCTATTAATTGCTTTATTTCACATTTTTCTTGTTAGAAATGCATTTCTTCAAAAAATTACAGTATATTCTCTGATTTTATGGTGTCTAATTCAAAGTGTTAAATTAAAAAAGATTAATGATTGAAATTTTATCTTAAAATTGAAAAAAAATTAGTTAATTTTCTCAATATTAACAGGTATTTTTTTAAGAGAGGGCATATGAGCTTTTGGATCAAGAGGGTAAGTACTTGTTAATTCATTAAAATTTGTATAGGTAAAAAAATGAATAGGCGCAAAAATATAACCACTTGGAACTTTCATTCCTTTAATTATTTTAATTGGAGATACAATACTACCATAAGGGGAATTAATTCTAATTGATGAATTATTTGATAGATCTAATGAAATCGTATCCGAATCGTTTAAAGCGACAAATCCTTTTTTAACCTTTTTGGAGGTTATTTTACTCCTTAAAGTCATTTCTCCTGTATTAAATTGTTCATATAAACGATGCGTAACTAACATAAATGGATATTCATCAGTTGTATGTGTAAAAATTGAGGGAATTTTTATAGGGTAAAATCTTGCTCTATTATCAGAAAACATAAAACGATCTATATATAAACGTTCTATACCTGTACTTTTATCATCATATATTGGCCAAAAAAGACCATTAGATTCTTTTAAATGGGAATAAGAAGCTCCTCTAAAAATTGGTGCAATTTCTCTTGCCTCATTCCAAATATCTTCTGAATTTTTGTAATTCCATTTATAACCCATTGATTGTGCTAAATCTTGTATAATTTCCCAGTCCACTTTTGCACTTCCTGGAGGATCAACTGCTTTAGCACTTAATTGAATAAGTCGATGTGCATTTGTATATGTACCTTCTTTTTCACCTAAAGCGGCAGCAGGAAAAATAATATCAGCATATTTAGCAGTTTCTGTAAGAAAAATATCTTGAACAATTAAAAGTTCAAGGTTTCGAAGCATCCATTTTACAAAAGCAGATTGAGGTTCGCTAAAAGCGGGATTTTCACCTATAACGTATAAAGCTTTTATTTTTCCATCAAGGATTTTATGGATCATCTGTGTTGCACTTAATCCTGGTTCTTCTGATAATCGTGTATTCCAGAATCCTTCAAAATGAGTTAAAGCACCTTTATCAGTTAAAGAATATCCCCCTGTTAAACTAAAAGGATTTGCACCCATATCTACTACCCCCTGCACATTATTTTGGCCCCTTAAAGGAATAACACCAGTTCCTTTTTTACCTATATTTCCTGTTAACATAGCAAGATTTCCAATAGAAAGAACAGCATCAGTTCCGTTTGCATGTTGAGTAAGACCCATACCCCAAACAAATACTGTTTTCTTTTTAGAAATAAGATCGGCAATTTTTTGTAATTGAGTGTATGGAACATTTGCTATTTGTTCTACAGTATCTTTATCATATATTTCTAAACTTTGTTTAAATCTTTTAAATCCGATAGTTCTCTCATTTATAAATTCAGTATCATAAATCTGTTTATCAACGATAATTTTAGCTAATCCATTCAGCCATATTAAATCTGTACTTGGATTAGGTGTTAATTTAATATCAATTGAAGATATTGCTTCGAAAAGATCTACAACAATCAAAATACTTTTTTTTTCTCTCCTCCTTAATAGATTCCAAATCCCTGGATGAGTAAATCGTGTATTTGCTCCAACTAACATCACTACTTCTGCTTCATTAAAATCATTAATACATGCTGAGGCGGCCCCATATCCAAATTGCATCTTAAGTGCAACTTCACTTGGGGAATGGCATAATCTCGCACAAGTATCAACATTATGAGTTTTTATCACAGTACGAGCAAATTTTTGTGCTAAATAGCCCTCTTCATTTGATATTTTTCCAGAAACTAAAACACCTATCGAATTGTTTCCATATTTTTCAATTATTTCATTTAATTTGGTTGCAGTTGTTTTGATTGCATTTGACCAATCTGTTTCTACATGTTCATTTTTAATCTTAAGAAGAGGACTCTTCAAGCGATCTTCATGATTTAAGATATCTGCTACAGTTAACCCTTTAATACATATAAATTTACCATTTAAATCAGGATTTCTTCCTTTAACAATAACTTTTACGGCTTTTCCATCTTCAACCACTAGTTCAGTATTACATCCTACTCCACAATATGGGCACACAATAGGAATTTCTTTTTGTTGAGACATAACAAATGACTTTAGATTTTTTATATTCTAATATTATTCTATCACAGATAAATAAACCTCTTTTAATAAAAAGATATAGTAAATAGATATATAATTATAAGAAAGTGATAATCTAACAATTTAATATTATTGCTAAGATATTTATCATATTATAATTAAAAAAAATACTTTATTTAATAAAGAAAATTTTGAGAAAGTATGAGATTTTTATCATTTCATGTCGATATGTTTAATTATAAAGTTACAAAAAAGGGACGTTCGGCAATTATTGAAGAGATCACAGAAGAAAACAGAGAAAACCTAGTTAAAGAAGCATTAGTTCTGTTTATGAGTTTTGAAAAAAGTGATGAAATCGATCCTAATCTATTAGAAAAAAGCATTGTTGAAATAAAAAAAATAACCAATCAACTCAAGATTTCAAATTTAGTTATAGTACCATTTGCTCATCTGTTTGGTCAACTTTCATCCATAGAATACGCTTTTAAATCATTTAAGAAAATTGAATCATTGCTCACATTAAAAGGTTATTCTGTACTACGCCTTCCTTTTGGATGGTTTAATGAATTAGAAATGAAAGCAAAAGGACATCCACTATCCAGAATCTCAAGAATTATCCAGTAATCAACAGGAATCTAAAATTCTTTACTTTTATTAGAAACTCTGAAATTTAAGTTTTTGTAAATAATGTTTTCATAGATATATTTCATCATGAAAAAGTCAGGGAATAATTTATTTAATTTATTTTTCTGCTTCCATGAATTATAGTAACTATTTCTAATAATCTCAATTCTATAATTTTAAATAATTATTTTAATTTTAATTGAAAAATTAGTTGGCCTTTTAGCGATACTGGTTCATTATTGTATGTTCCAACTATATTTTCTGGAACCAATCCGCAATTATCAAATAAGTCAAGATATTGTTGCTTATATAAATATCTGGTTTTCCAAGCAGAGTTACGAACTTCAAGTTTATTTTGATTTTTATCAAATAGAGTAAATCGATGAGAAGTAGTGACAATTTGTTGTTTGATATCCACCTCATAAGCATGTTCAACTAGAACGGTGTTATTAGTATTTTTTAAGGTAAATTCTCCTCTTTTTATCCTTTGATTTCCCTTTGACTTTAAACATATATCAATAAAGACTTTATATCAATTCTATTACAGATTTTCTTTTATACTTTCGTAGAAGTGAATTAGATATATCAACTTTTTTTTGGTTTTTTGAACCTCTTCTTCATAAATACATCCATTTTTTATTAATTGGTTTGCTTTTTCCAATTCTTTTTCAAGTTTATCTAATTTATCATCTATCAAATCTTTCTAACCTTCTTTTTTCATTTAAATTAACATTTTTCTTTTGAATTTCTTCATTTTTATGTTGCAGGAGATCGATCTTGTGGTACGTTCCAGAAATGCTTAGATATGAAACGTTCCATATAATATTTAAAATGAAAAAATATAATAGAGGGTGATTTCTTATATCTATATCTAAAACAATTGAAAAAGAAGAACAATATGACTCTGACTCTAATCACAAATCACTTGAAAGAATATTAAAAAAATTAATTAAAACAATTCCTAAAGTAAAGGTTGCAGCTATAGTTTCAATAGAAGGATTACCTATTATTTCGATACTTCCACCAGATATTGAGGAGTTACAAGTAGCTGCTACTACCGCTACAATTTTATGTATGGCAGAAAGAGCTATCCTAGAATTGAAAGCAGGGAATTTAGA
>CAZGJX010000032.1:0-36785 GCA_964525635.1 uncultured archaeon | reverse complement strand
CTTATGAAATGAGATGAAAGTGTTTATAATTTATCATTCATTTGGAAAATTGACCTAAAATTATTATTTTAGATATTTAAAAAGAATAATAGAGTTTTCAAAATTGAATCCTAACTTTTGATAGAATTGGATAATGGATTTATTTTTCTTTCTAACTTCCAATTGAATTCCTACATATATATCATTAAGAGAATTTATAAGAAAAATTATGAAATTAAAGGCTATTTTTTTTAATCTATATTTAAAGGTAATAAATAATTCATCGATGAATAAGATTAATCCTCCATATTCATTTGACCAATACTTATTGACTATTGAATGTCCAATAATAATTCCATTATTTTCAAAAATCCATATAACTCCCCAATCAGGATGATTTTGATAAGATAAAATTGTTCTATCAATATTCATATTTAAATAATTATATAATAATGGATCTTCTTCATAAAATTCATTAACAAGTTTCTTCAAAGGTTTAGAATCCTCATTAATAAATTCTCTATACAGAATTTTCATAACTTACATCTTATTAGAAATATTTGTTAAATATAATAAGTTTTAAACCTAACATATATTATAAAATATTTAAATTTCTAATAATTGAGTTATTAATATGAAAATTAATAATGTATTAATTGAAGATACATACTGTGAAGCTTTTTCTGCATATTTTTCTCGTATTTTAGTCACAGCTTATAATAAACATTGGCTTGATATTTGTGCAAAGGAAACTACAGGTTATGGGACTTCTACGATTCATTGTGATTCAGAAGCAGGAATTGATGTTTATATTTCTTCAGAGGATACTCCAGATAGCCGCCCTGGGGTTGCTTTAATGTTTTTTGTCAAAAATAAAAAGAAAATGGATTCTGTAATGTTGAATAGAATTGGTCAATGTGTATTAACTTGTCCATCAACAGCTTGTTTTAATGGACTAAATACTTCAATAAATCCTGAAAATGAATTTGAAATCAAAACTGGATTTAAAATGAAATTTTTTGGTGATAAATTTGAGGAAAAAATTACTGATAAATTTTCATTTGAAGCATGGAAAATCCCTGTTATGGATGGTGAATTTATCATTCAAAATGAATTCAAAGTTGGAAAAGGTATTGCAGGAGGTAATTTTTTTATTATTGGAAAAAATCAAGGTTCAGCAATAAGTGCAGCAGAAAAAGCTATAAATGCAATTAAAGATGTGCCTAATTTAATTACTCCTTTTCCAGGAGGTGTTGTTCGTTCGGGTTCAAAAGTTGGTTCAAAATATGATTTTTTAAATGCTTCAACAAATGAACCACTTTGCCCAACTCTAAAAGAAAAAATCAACAATTCTCAATTAAAGGAAGATGAAAATTGTGTTTATGAAATTATTCTTAATGGAGCTAATGAAGAAGTAGTAAAAATGGCAATGAGACTTGCTATTATGGCTGCTATAGAAGTTCCTGATGTGTTAAGAATATCAGCTGGAAACTATGGTGGAAAATTAGGTAAATTCAAATATTATTTACATGAAATTGTTGGTTAAAATACTTTTTTTTTTAAAAATTAGTATTTACAGGATTTTATCTAATTCTTTTAAAAATAATTTAGCAATAAGTATAGGTAATAGCTTTTAAAAAAAAAATAATGAAAAATTAATAGATTAAAAAAGTAGTATTATTTTTTCTATAATCTTCTTTTGATTTTCTTTTTTACTTGTTTTACTTCTTTTTCTTCTTCAATTTCAGGTTCTTCAATAGGTTTTTCGATTTTTTCCATTTTAGGTTTTTTAGGTTTTTGTGACTGTTTTTTGATAAGTGTTTGTTTCTTTTTAGTTGGTTTTTGTATAGTATCTCTTTTGATCTTAAGAATCTTATACCCAAGAGCAACACCTATAGCTAGTCCAAATAGAATTCCTAGAATTAAAGAAAGCCATGGAATAACTTCTCCTATTAAATCAGGGATAATTCTTATTTCCTGAGGTGCTAATCCCATATCATCAATTAGAATTGCTTTACCTCCATCAGAATCGATTATTGTCATATATACATACCAGACACCTGAAGGTAAATCAGTTGATCTTATTTTTATTTCTAATTCTGCACTGTATGGACTAGAGATATTATACCATTGATCTAATTCATTAATTAATGATATTATAACATATTCAATATTATTGTCTCCTTCAACATCAGTAAAATTGAATGAATGAAATTTTATCCAATCACCATAAAAAACGGCAATACTCTCTTGCATAGACTTTCCATTAATTTTATAACGATGAATTTCAGGTAGATTATTTTTTACAATAAATGTTCTATCAATGCTACTCCAACCATTATCTGTATCTACAGCTGTTATATTTAATCTATAAGTTCCAACAGGAAATTGTATATTAATATGGAAATCAGTAGTAAAATTATTTCCTTCAGGAGAAAGTGTTAAGTTGTTAATATATAACCCTTGAGGATTATATATCAACATATATACGGTTAAATTTTCTGAAGCTGTTTCTACATCAGTAATGTTAACTGAAATCTTACAGTTGTCTTCTTCTGAACGAAATATACTGTTTGAACTTAATTCCAATGTTGATTTGAGTATGTCAGGATTAAAATTTAATACCTTAAATGGAAAATATGTCCTACGTGTTGTCCCCGTTTGATTTTCTAAAGTTAGTCTAACATAATATTCTTTATTAACTATAGTAAAATCAGATTCATCAATTGTAATATTAAACCATTCTATATTATCAGCAAGAGGAACTACCACTTTTTGATGTTCTCCAGTACCATTAGTAATATCAACCTCATAGGTAAATATATGTCCATTTACATTTTTAACGATAATAGATGCATATAGAGTGTCGTTTAAGTAATATCCTTTTCCATTATTTATCTGATTAAAATCAACGCAATAATAATTAGATTTTACTATAACGTATGATTTAGTCTTTTGATCATTCAATAAAGATGTACCATCGTAAATATAAAAGGTTATACTATGATTTCCTGTGGGAGTGTTATACTCTGGAGTATATGCAGTTGTATAGTTCTCAGTACTTCCAATTCTAGCCATATTTATTAATTCTGAAGTACCATCCAAGAAGGATATTTTCATATTTACGGCAACTGTACCAATAAAATCTGAAGTATCAACAGTGAAATTAATGGTTTCAAACATACTAATTATTTCATGATCAGTTACGTTTACAAAAATCATATCCTTGTCTAAGGAAACAGATGATTTTAATTGCATCTCTTCTTCAATTATTATTGAATGTTTTGATGATGATATATTAGCAGCAAATAAGGTAAAAACTACCATAAATATCAAAATCAAACTGATAATCCAATGTTTTTTCATTTTCATATTAGTTATCTCCTTAATAATTTTTTTTTCATTTCTTTATTTTTGAAAAATATAATTATTCCAATAGGTATTAATATAGGTAAGAAATAGAAAAGCACCAAATTCATAATTGATAATTCAATTTGTACTTCATAGAAGTCTTTATAGATCTCATTTCCGGAAGCATCTTTTATAACTATATAATATTTTTTCACACCAAAATCATATGGATTAATGGTGGGAACAACATTTGTTTGTATTTTATTTTCACCAGGTATTAATTCTTTTTGTCCTGTACTAACACGTTCACCATTTATTTCTAAAGTAAAAGTTTCTGTAGTTCTTTTATTATTTATAATTGTTATAATCAAAGTAGCAGAGGAACCTTGAGATACACTTGTTGGAAATTTAATATTAGTAATTTCAAATTTATTAATAACATCTATATGTAATATCTTATGATGGAATGAAATATCTGATTTTGAAATATTCATTTCTACCTGAATTGAGGGAACCTCAATATTTTGTGTGACATTTATATTATAAAAGAATGTCTTTGTCTCTTTCTTATCTAAAGTTATTGGTTCTTTAATATTGCGAATATATTCTCCTGAAAAACTTAAATTAAAAGATTGGGTAACGTTAGGAAGATTATTAGTTAATGTGATAGAAACTTGAAGTATATCTCCTTTGACAACAAAACTATCATATAATAGATTAGAATATTGTAAAGCATTTCCAATCTTAATTTCTACAATATAATCTAAAAATATTATACTTCCATTTTTTAATATAAAATGAAAATCACTATTACCAAGTAGAGCATCGTTATTCACTGTAAAATTAATCCAGATAGATGTTGAATTATCTTCTATTACATATAAAGTATAATTCATAATTTCACTTCTTATGTAATCAGATTCCACAGAGAAGTTCAAATTAATATCTTCATTTCGAGTGTTATTAATTTCAATTGTTACGTTAATAGTTTCTCCTTGAAAGATCGGTAGTTGGCCAATTTCATAATCTTCTAAACCACTATAATATTCTATTCCAGATTTTATACTAAATTCTTTTTCGGTAAAAGCAGTTCCAAAATTTGTTGTATTTGCATAAATTTGTAATGAATAGCCTTCTCCTATAGGAATTGTCTGAGGAATTTTATAGTAAAATGTATGATTTCCTTCTGCATTTGTCACATTGTGTTCTATATGAAAGATAGTACCATTTGAGTATCTTAAGATATAGGTTATATCAGCGTTAGGTATAAAATATGGTACTTCATATTTCGATTCAAATGTATAATTTGACCTTATAATTAATGTATCTTGATTAAATATAAATGCAGGAGAAACTATGCTTTCATTAAATACAGAATTCAAATGGGTTTGCTGATATGTATCTACAGCAGAAATATATGCTTCTGCAAGTCTTAAATTAGAAAGTAAATTTTTTTCTGTATTTACAGGAAGAAATTTATCGATGCTTTTATAATAACCTGGATTATTGCTATCATAAAAATTGTTTTCAAAAGAATTGAATAATGTAAAAGCTCTATTATAATATTCTATCTCCCCAGTTGCTTCAAATAATTTTAGGCACGCCTGCATCATGTAAGCATTAGCTTCAAGATCCATGACAAAACCAGCTTTATTCCATTCTTCAGATGCACTATAATATGTTTCGTAAATATTATCAAACAAATTTATATTATCATACGCATCATAAATTCTTGTTGCATTTAATAAATAATCTGATTCTACTTCTGATCTATCCAAAATTATATCCCAATATTCTAGTAATGTAATTATTCCTAAAGCATTAACTTTCAAATCTTTATTCTTATCTAATGGTGATAAATCCCTATAATCTGTACTATTATAAAATCCATAATCATCCTTATCCCATAAATTATTTATAAGAGTCTCCATTGCTGCTATTGACTTAATTGTAGCTAAGCTATTTAAATTTGGTACTTTATTACTTTCAATAATACGCAAATTAGCTAAGATCGAATATAAATTACTTTCTGTATAAAAATAATTATCAGAAGAATTGGAATTCCTATAAATAGCTAATGAACTGTTCCAAAATTGACTATCGGAATTTACAAGATCAAACATATCATTAATATTTTCTTCATAAGTGGAGGATCCCCCACTAGGCATATGTTCTATTAAGAGAAAAATAGACATTAAATTGTCTACAAGATTCCTCTGATATGATTTTTCTCTTGTATCACTATCTACAGCTTCAATAAAACCATAATCATATGCTCCTGAACCTTCATACCATAACGGTGAGGATTTTAAGTTTATATATTTGTTTAAAATCTCAATAGAAGTATATTCATTTTTTAATAACGTGTTAAATAAGAGCAAGTTATCTAAAGAATAAACCATTTCACTGGTAATATCTCCATCTATATCACCTTCTCTATAATATGTTGATACAGCTTCCCAAAAATTAATGAAATAATTTTCTTCAAAAAATGTCCAAATCTCTGTGAAATTTGTGGTAAATGGATCTTTTATAAGTGAAAGATCAGCTCCTTGAGATTTTGGAATAGAAGGGTTTGAATTTCCAAAATATTCATCTTCATTAACTAGATTATTTTTTAAATTTGAAGCATTAAAAATAAGCGTATTTATCATTACAAAATTAAAAAGAATCGTTGAGATTAACAAAAATGAAAACAGTTTTTTTTTTCTTCTCTTGTTTAACTTCCTTTGTGTTAAGAACGAATTATGATAATTCATTTACAAACTTACTCTATTAATGTAATATTTATATTAACTGATATTATATTTTTAAAAAATCCTTTTCTTTAAAATTTTTTCAGAGAATTTAATGAAAAAGTTTAAAATTAAGAATAAGTATATTTAGATAAAATTTTTATTTTTAATTTTTTTGTATTCCATTTTTAATTATTGAAGGAATTTCAGGAATTTTAATCCTTACTTGCTCCATTGTATCTCTATTTCGTATGGTAACAGTTTCATCTTTTAAGGAATCATAATCTATAGTAATACAAAAAAGTGTTCCAAGTTCATCTTGTCTCCGATATCGTTTACCAATAGAACCAGATTCATCATAAAATGAAGAAATCAAGTTCTTTTGAAGATCTTTATGTATTTTTTTTGCTAATAATCTTATTTCCTCTTTATTTTTAACTAATGGAAAAACCGCAACTTCATTAGGTGCAATATTGTGAGTAAGTTTTAAATTAATCCTATCATCTTCAACGTTAAAATTTGTTTCAAGCAATGTATATATAATACGATCAATTCCATATGCAATCTCTAATATTTGGGGAATCTCCTTTTTTAAAGGATCTACTCCCATAGAAACCTCAAAGTTCTCATTGGAATACTTTCCATGACGTTTTAAATCATAATCCGTCCTATCATGAACACCACATATTTCTACCCAGCCATATTGTTCGGTGTTTACTTCTAAATCCCAAGCATCATCAGCATAATGAGCTCTTTCGTTTGGACTATGTTGACGAAATCTTATTACTTCATTTGGATATCCTAACTTATTTGTGAGGTAATAAGATATATACAGACAATAAGCGTATGCAGGTTTTTTTAAAATTTTCTGTTCAATTGCTTCCTCAAGAGTTATATGATTAGGTATATCATTATTATCTGCCTGTAATTTCCAATCCAATAATGGAAGTTTATTGTGTTTAATATCTTCAAATTCTTCAAAAGTATACTCTTGTTCTTTTCCTATAAACATCTGTAATTCAAATTGATCGAATGATCTCATTCGAAGAACACCTTGTCTTGGAGAGATTTCATTTCTAAATGCTTTACCATATTGAAATATTTTTAAAGGATATTGTCTCCTTAATACTTGATTTAAACGATTAAATAATAAATAAGTTGTTGTTGCTGTTTCAGGTCGTAAGAATGCATTATTACCGGCTCCCACATTAGTCTTTAACATTAAATTGTATTTTTCAATCTTATCAAATGGAATTTCACAATCTGGACAAGTAAGTGCATTTTCTTTTATTAAATTCTCCATTTGTTCAAACGAGAGACCGTCAATCAATAGATTTGGTAAATTTTCTTTTAAAAACTTATCTGCTCTGAATATAGATTCACATTTTTTACATCTAACAACAGGATCAATAAAACGCTCTAAATGTCCTGATGCTTCCCAAACAATCTCAGGCATAATTGTTGGACATTCAACTTCACCAAATCCAAAAGCTCTTAATTCTTTTCTAAACATTGTTAATATATTATTTTTAAGAGCCATTCCTGCAGGGCCATAAGAATAAAATCCTGCCAGACCACCATAAATTTCTGGGCTAGGTCCCCAAATAAAACCTTGTCTTTTCATCAAAGAATTAAATGTTTCAATACTATCTTCAATTTTCATAGTTCTTCTATCTCTCTGTATTCATTTCGTTAAACAAAAGTTCTAATAAATAATTCAAATAAATTGTAAAATAACATTTCTTAAGAATAATTTACCAGAAATATATTTTATTCTTATTTTATAAGTATAAATAACATTAAGAAATTTTTGATTATTTAAATTTTATCTAGAAAATAATGATAAATATAAATACCATTAAAAGATTACATTATTATAAATTATTTTTAGAGATATAATTAGGTAGTTACTATGATTTCTCATATCTTTCAAGATGAATTTCAGTTTTTTGATTTTTTTGATTCATTAGAGCTTGGCTTATATATGGTTATAATAGGCTATTATTTCTTGATATTCGCTTATTTCTTAATAATGCGGTTTAGAATATCTAAAAAACCTTATTGGTTATTCTTTTCAATATTATTTGTTGCACTAGCTTGTTCAAGACTATTTTTTCTTATATATGATTTCTATATACCTGAATTAGCAGGAGAACTCACAGATCAGGAAATTGTAGAATTATTAATGTTAAATTATCGGTTAGCAACATTTTCTACTTGGATGGGTACAACATGTTTAATGGGTATGTTAGGGATATTACTCTTTCCACCTGACACAGACTTAGAAAAAAAGAAACCAGAAACTAGTGAAAATAAATTAATAATTTTCTTGCATGTCCATAAGAAAGAAGTAAAATATATACTTAGAATATTATTGATCTTTGTTCCTATATTATTAGGAATTTTAGTATTTTTATTACCCAATAGTGCTCTAATTGATCCTGATATTATTGATGCATATCCAGCAGTTACGATAGACCCTGATCTAATTTGGATTGGAGGTTGGTCATATCCAATATGGCGTTTTATCTTCAACTTTGTATTTCAACCACTTTTAGTTGCAATTGTTCCATTCATATTTCTTTATTTAGCTAAGAAAACATTTGGGGTACTGAGAAGATCCTATTTATTAAATGGTATTGGTTTTCTTATATATTATGTAGGAAGGATAGGAAAAGGAGCTTTTGATGTATTAGGATATCCTCATGTAGGAGCGATAGTCCCACCATTATTAATTCTATTATCACTATTAGTAATAGTTATAGCCAATAGTTTCGAAGCGTTAAAATAAATAGAATAAAAAATAAGAAAGATTACCTTTAATTTTCATTTTTTTAATTATAAAGTTATTCTAAATTATTATTAATAGAATCAATAATCTAATTAGATTTAAAACTATGAGTTTATGTAAAAAGATTAATAGGAAAAATTTATACTATATTATTATTAAAATTAAAAGGGATATAAATGTCAATTCATGGGAATCAATATATTTTACCGTTATTTTTAAAGAAATCTACTAATCAGCCCATTCTTGAAGAGAATGATGAATTATGTTTTGCATTTTATTTGTTATCTAAAGATTTAGAAAATAATCACAAAATCTTGTCCTTTACACGACTTCTATGGCCATTATTATCTATACAAGGTCTTGTTTCAGCTCATTTAATATTAGATGGATTAAAATTTTATTCAAAAAAGGGAAAACTAACAAATGCTCCAAGACAGCCATTAATTGGGCATATTTTAAGAAATATAGATAATCGAACGAAAAATGAACAATTGGATATTATTAAAGATATTTTAACCTACAAGGATAAAGATGCTGAAGAACTTGGAGAAGGTGAAGAATCAGAATATAAAGTTCTTAAAATTGAAGCTTTAACTGATCCGGAATTTCTAAGATCGTTAATTAAATTAATTCCTCATCTAGAATATAAATCCATTAAAGGGTATGTTCCATTAGATACAAATTTAACAACTGAAGCTGCAATAGATCTAGCAGAAGTTTATCGAAATATTATCAATACATTAAAAGGGAATGCATATAGATGGGAAACTCAAATTGATTTAATAGGAAATGAAATAGATAAATGGTTACTCGATCTAAATGTTCAACTAAAAGATATTAAATTACGCTATGATTCTCAAATAAAGAAAAGTGCCATTTCTATTGATAAAGATCAAATTAAAAAGAAGATGGAATTAGAACAAGATAAAATTGATCAAGAGAAAGTCAACGAGAAAAAGAAATTAGTTAATAATATAGCAACTCAATTTATAACTTTGGAGAGAATTATTGAAGACATATTAAAAAGAAATAGATTTTTTTGTAGTAGTGATGTTTTAAGAAGAAGATCCTTTAATGATTTAGTACCAAGTGTTGAAAAACATTTTGATTTTTTAATTCAAGAAAGTGAATCATTAATAGAGAATGTAAATTTAATTAGAGAGAAGTTTAATGAAATAAAACAACAGGAAATTAATATCAATTCTAATGCTAATGAAAAAATAAAATCGTTTGAAGAGAGCTTGAATCGTGAATTACAAGATAGAGATTTTCAAATCTCTAATTTTGAAAGAGAAAGAGGAAGTCAAATCGAAGAAATCGACAATTTAAAAAAAAAAATCGAAACTGAATTTTCAAATATTAAGAAATTGATAAAAGGTAAAATTCAAGATTGTCTAAATGAGATAAAAGAATTACAAAAATGGTCAATTGAAGATAATGAAGCAAGTCTCTTTGCTAAACCAATTCAATGGATCTATATGCCAATTTATGCTATGTTCATTGAAGATGAAACTATGATGGAGGAAAATATGAAAATAGTAGTTCCAGGTTATATTCTAGAAAGTCCAAATATTACATATGAAGAGGCATCTGATGCTTTTATTGATCTAAAGACAGAAGTAAAAGAAAAAGTAGCAAATGATATGGTGTTAAGATCTAACTTCGAATTCAGTATTTCTTCAATGAATTATTTGAAGGAACCTAATTTTGAAAAAAGAATACAAGAAGGGCTCTCATTTCTAAGAAGGAAAAATTTTATTAATGAGGAAATAGAAAGAACAATAAAGGAGTCAATTCAATTTAAGATAAAAAGATAAATAATCTTTAAGGTTTTTTTTTCATATATTGAAAGAAATTTTTTTTTTATTTTTTATTATATAATTTCTTTTTTAATAATTCTAATAAAATAAGATAATTTAAAATGCCTGAATCCAAGATTGGTTTAAAGAAAAAGAGAATAAGGAGCTTTTTCTTATCCTTACAACCCTATAGTGAAATCACACAAAAATTAATAGAAAAAGTTGAACTCGAAGGACTAACATATTTACAAATGCAATTAGATGTAAAAAAAATAACACCTGAATTTAAAAATGAAATTAAGAAAAAAGTTGAAAAAAGTTTTTTAAATGCTAAAATTAGAAAGGCAAATGAAGATGATTTAGAGATCGTCATGTTAATTCATAATAAAGCTTGGATGACTGCAAATGAACCTTTTCGACCTATTGATTTTATTTCTCTAAAAAAAATCTTTGAATATAAAGATACAATTATACTTATTGCGAAAGTTTATGGAACTGATGGAGGATTTATTATCCTTGATTTCGAGGATTCTAATAATGAAGTTGGAATTATCGCAGGACTAGGTGTCTTGCCTCGATTTCAAAGAAAAGGTCTTGGAACGGTATTAAGTATTGCTGCTTGGAATTATTTTCAAGACAATAATGTAAAACAATTAAAATGCGAGGTCTATAAAGAAAATAAAACATCTATATCTTTTATTAAATCATTAGGATTTATAGAATACGGAGTAAAAACATATACTAAAGAGGATTTTATTTTAGAATGAAGAATTAATTCTTAATCTCTTATATTTAAATCCATTAAAGAATTGATTTTTTCATTAACTAATTCTGAATTATAATCATCATTAAGCTCTTTATAGTGATTTTTAGCTTTTTCAAAATGTGATAAGGCAATATCTATTAAACCTTTTTCAATATAAATATCACCTAAAATATTATATATATCAGCTGATTCTTTAAAATATTCAATTTCCTCATATATCTTTAATGCTTGTTCATAAAAATCGATTGATTTTAAACTATTTTTCTTAAATTTAAGATAAATGAATCCTATTTTTAATTTTAGTTCAGCTGTTTTATAGTCCTCTCCGAATTTAAAATATATTTCACTAGATAATTGATAATATTCAATAGCTTTTTCATACTCCTTTTTATTTTCATAAAGCGTCGCAATTGAGTCTAATATAATACTTTCATTTATATTGTCATTACCAACCTCATATAACCTTACACATTCCAAACTTTTTAATAAATAATTTTCAGCTTCACTATTATTATTCCGTAATAAATTAATTTTTCCTAAATATAGATATATTTCCCATACTAATTTTGATTTTAGATATAATGATACTTGATTTTCAATCTTATTGACAAGATCTAAAGCATCTATTAATTTATCATAAGAGGTATCATAGTAATTTTCTCCAAGGAAAAAATATAATTTTCCATATTTCAAGGTAGTTGTAATTAAACCATATATATCCTTATTATTATTAAAGAAATCTTCTAATCTTTTCAATATTTTTTTAATTCTGTCATAATCCTTCAAAACGAATAAAATTTCAATTAAATTACTTAATGATTTTATTTCCTCATATACGATATTTTCTTTTTCAGATATGTCGATTGCATTTTGATAATACTTATAGGCATTTTCAATATCTTTAATTTGAAGGTAAGCATTTCCAATATTATTATAAACTTGGACAAGTTTTTTATATTCTTCCAAATTTTGTAATATTTGAATTGATCTATCAAAATGATAAATAGAATCTTCAAAATATCCTAAATCTTCCTTTAGCAATCCTATTTCATTATGAGTAATGGCTATTTTTAATTGATTTTCCTCAATTTCAAAATTTTTTAAAGCATTTTCAAGTTCTTTTTGAGCTGTCAATAAATCTCTTTTCTTATAATAAAGACTTGCCTTTTGTAAAAATAGATCCCCGATAGAAACTTCATTTTTAGAGGAATTATTTATTTTTTGTTCAATTTCCATAATTTTATTATCAAGATCTATATCTTCAATCATATCGATTTGAAAATCGGAATTTTCATTGCTGTTAGAGAGAGGATCAGACTGAAAACTATTCATATGAGAGGTTTTTTTATGAATATCCTCAATATCTAAATTCATAATTAAGGGTTTGTTACAGGAATGGCAATAATACCAATTTTTTTCAAGTTTTTCATTACAATAGGGACAGTTTATCATTTTAATACTATTTAACTTTTTTTTCAAGAATATGATTTTAAAAAATATAAAACACTAAGTCTTATATAAAAATAATAGTAAAAATTATTTATCTTCTTCTTTCTCTTTTATTAATATTTTATAGATTTGTTGCAAATATGAAAGATTATATTTATTTTATTAAGATATTAAAAATTCTTTCTTATTTCATATTTATCCAATTCTTCTTCTATCTGAAGATCTGTTAATCCAATTGAATTCAAAAGCAGTTTGATTTGTATATTTGTATTTTTAGCTTTTAATTTTCTTCCTAAATATAATCCTTTTAAAAAAGCTTCTTTAGCTTCATCAATCTTTCCTATAAATACAGAACATTCTCCTTTATAGAATAATCCTTTAAATTTTAATTCTGAATAATTCGATTCAATTGCCAATATTGTTCCTTTTTTAAAGAAATTCAACGCTTTTTCATAGTTCTTACTTCTTTTTTCTAATATTCCTAAATTGAAATAAGAAACAATTTTTCCTCTACTGTCTTTTAAACTAGAAAATGCATTTAGACTTTTAATATATAACTCATACACAATTTCCCAATTTTCCAATGATTCATGAATAAAAATTAAATTATTTAAGCAGTCTAAAAAGTTTGCTATATCATTTTTATCAGAACATATTGAACAACATTCGAGAAAGATTTCATTTCCTTTTTTTAATTGATTTAAATTGATATAACTATTTCCAATCCCTTTTAAGCATATAATTAAATCAGAAAATTGATTCATCTCTTCATATATTACTTTAGCATTATTATAGGTATGAATAGCTTTTTGAAAATCTCCTTTCTTAAAATAAAGAGTACCTAAAATACCTAATACAGTAGCCTGTCCTAATCGATCATTTTGCTTTATAAAAAAATCAGAACATAATGAAAAATTATTTTCTGCTTCATCATAATATTCTCCTTCAAGTAAAATAAGTGATAAATCACTTAATTCTCTTATATAATCCGAATTTATACCAAACTTCTCCAATTCTTTTAGATACTTCTTTTTTTCTTTGATAACTTGATCAATATCTTTTCTATTTACTATTTTTTCATTATTTGACATATTAATACATAAGGAATTTGATTTTTAGATTAATATTTTTTTTTAGAAGAAGCATTATTTTTACAAAATTCTTATTTAAGATAATGTCTAAAAGAAAAAAAAACAGAAAAACTTATTTATTCAATTATAAATATAATAGCTAAGGATTATAACATTTCAATAATTACTCCAACTTTTCTTTAAAATTGAATTCAATTTCAAAATGAATATATCCAACGATATTTTAAAAGATATTATAATCACAATTGATAAAAATGGTCATCAAAAATGAAAATTAAAGCACGATTATGGACTAAATTAGAAAATAATAAAGTAAAATGTCATGTTTGTGCAAATGAATGTATAATTTCGTCTGATAAGATAGGAATCTGTAGGACAAGAAAAAATATTGATGGGGAATTATATACCTTAATCTATGGTTCGCTTATTTCATCAGGTAGCCTTGATCCAATTGAAAAAAAACCATTATATAATTATTGGCCAGGTAGTATTGCTTTTTCTATTGCATCAATAGGTTGTTCTTTTCGATGTCTTAATTGTCAAAATTGGTCTATAAGTCAAGCCTGTCCAAGTGAGAATGGGAAAAGAGGATATTATGAATTAGAAGATTATAAAGATAGAAAAATGTCCTTATATGAGATATCTCCTGAAGACCTTGTAAAAAAAGTAGTAAAAAGTGGAGCAAAAACTTTAGCATACACATACAACGAACCCCTAATATGGCATGAATGGATAATCGATACTGCTAAATTGCTTCATAAAGAAGATATTAAAACAATTTTAGTAACAAATGGATTTTCTACTCCTGAAGCTTCAAAAGAACTCATAGAAATAGGAATAGGTGCAGCTAATATTGATATTAAGGGTATGACAGATGAATTTTACAAAAAAATCTGTGGCGCAAAATCAGTTCAACCTGTTTTGGATACAGCTATAACTTTTAAGAAGAATGGAATTCATGTAGAAATCACGAATTTAATTATTCCTGATATGAATGACACAGAGGAAGACATTAAAAAATTATGTAATTGGGTCAAAAATAATTTGGGAGAAGGTACTCCTATACATTTTTCAGCATATCATCCTGATTTTAAAATTCCCTCTCGGAAAAGAACTCCATTTGACACATTAAATATGGCATATAAAATAGCAAGAAAAATAGGTTTATATTTTCCCTATGTTGGAAATATTAGACATGATGAAGGAAGTAATACTTATTGTCCAAAATGTAAAAATATACTTATCAAAAGAGAGGGTTATAGAATATCAAATATAAATATTAATAATGAAATCAGATGCCAAAATTGTTCATTTGATTTAAAAGATTATATTATAGGAAAGATAAATATAAATTCTTCATCTAAATTTTCTTTATTTTAAAAAAAAATTAAGGAAAAAAATAAAATATAGAATTATTATATTATTGATACTCCAGCAGTTAATAACAATGTACCTTGGATAAAGCAGAATACTGCAACAATTATAGCAATAGGAGGCCAGGAAAATGCTTTAGATAGAGCCATAAATCCTGCTGTGTAAAATTTAATAGTAAGCCCAACTATAGCAAATAATATAAAGAATATAATACCCAATACAATTCTATAATCTATAATTTCATCTATAGCATCTTTGTACTTTTGAGGGATCATCATAGCTACGATAAAAGTTACACCTATTGCAACCAAACAACCTATAATTGCTGCCATAGGTAGGTCATTTGCGGGCTTTAGAAAAGTTATAAAACCTAATAAAATCAAAACAATACAGGTAAATAAATTACGTCTATGAGCAATAGTAGCACTATAAGCAACACTTGGAGGTTCATTTAGCATCAAAGATCCAACACCAGAAATCATTGCTAAAACACCAATAATAAAACCAATATATGTTAATGCTTTCAGGAATTTTGTTATCTTATAATCCCAATCCTCAGTCTTTCGTTTTTTAAATGATCCCCTTCTCCTACCCTCATATACTCCATATAAAATCCATATAACTCCAAGAAGTAATAGAAAAAAAGCACCTAGTTTTGCTACTTCTGCATAAAAGATTTCTAATCCAGTTTCTTGTAATATCACATTAATCACTTTATGTTTCTATTATTATAAATTGAATTTTGTTATTAAGAAGAAAATGAATCAATTTAATATATTACTTTCGGAGTCCATTTTTAAATTTACTAAATTAAAAAAAAATTTTTTTATATTTCCAATGGAGTGATTTTCTTCTCATTTTATATAAATTGTTTTTTAAATATTACAATACATTTAAATGTATTTCCCTGTCCTCCATTAATTTTTTTAGATTTTTGTCTAATATTGAACGCTTTTAATACTTTGTTTGAAGGATTAATCATATCTAACTGAAAATAGGTATTAATAATTCTTTTTTTATTTTTTAAAAAAAAGGATTATCTTTATAGATATATTCCATATATTTTTTTATAAATTCTTTTAATTGTCCAAATCTAGGAGAAGTTCCTGTTCTAACGAAAGTAGCCGTTAATGCATTACCCATAAGTATTGCTTCTGGAGGTTTTAAATCACCTAAAAAACCTGCAATAACGCCAGAAAGAAAATGATCTCCACCAGAAATTGTAAAAGATGGTTTTGAGGTAAATCCTTCAGTTATCCAAAAATGATTTTTATCATTCTTTAAAGATATTGTTGCAAAGTGGGGTGAATGTATTACAATATAAGATAAATTTATCTTTTTGTTAATTGTATTACCTCTAAAGATGAAATCTTCTTTATTTCTTTTATTGAGAGGAATTGTGTTGTTATCGTTAAGGGATTTAGAGAGATCAATTGCTTCTTGATCATTTAAGCTTAATAAGACAGGGATTTGCTCCTCGATATTTTTAAGTACTTCAATCATTTCCAGAATACTTGATTTATTATGCTTTTTAAAATCACCTAAATCTATTGAAAAAAGTTTTTTATTTAAATTATTAATAGATGGAAAAATTTCCTCTACTAAATGTTTCCATATATCTGATAATTCTTGCGTTAATCCCCAATATCCAAATCCAATTGTATTTGAATTCTCAAGGTTTTTAATAAGTTTTTCCATATCAATCCTTTGTTCTAATAAATTCCAATTTATTTCTGAAAGATCTTCTAAATCAGAGAGCATAATTTTGCCATCATTAAATTCTAGTCCTATTGTTTTTCCAGGATTTGCTATTGAACAAATCTCCACATTTTTCTTTGATATCAGTGGTTTGAAAATATTATTGATTTGGGGATATCCCAATGCCCCTAAAAGAAATATTTTAATACCTAAAGAACTTAAAGCTTTTGCATTATTTGGGACGAATCCCCCTATTGTAGATTTCTTTAATTTAAGCTCAATATTTCCAGAACTTCCCTTTATTTCATATAAACGATCAGCTAATTCATTTATAGTATTAAATCTTTGATATATATCCGAGCTACTACGTGTTTTAATCATAGAATAAATTGAATCAATAAATCCATCAATTGCCAAAAAAACCTTTTTTTCATGAAGTTTATTTTTAAAATCTTTATCTAATTTATTTTGAATTGATTTGAATGTTTCAAGTGTATAATCATATTGATTTTGCTTTTTATACATATTCACATTAATATTAATCTAAAATTAGATTTAAGATGTACTAGAAAAACAAATCAAAATTGTTAATTTTTATTCAACAATTTCTCAAATATAAGTGGCATTGAATAAATATCATAATAATTATGTTCAAGGCACTCTTTAATAAGTCCAACGTATTTATTTGGATCGTTCAAATATTTTCTATAACATAGTCCCACTAAATTACTAGGTAATTCGTTTTTTCTCGTCCAATTCAATAGCTCTTTCTCAATAGTTGTTAGTTCATAATTTGGAAATTTACCCTTAAATTTCCGTCTGCAGTTATGATAGAGATCAATATGTCCATATTTAGTATTAAACACTTTATAAGGAGTTTCATCTTCAAATATCATAGGATTTTCATCAAAATAATATAAAAATCTATTTGCTAAATAGGGAATATCAAAACTTTTACCATTATATGAAATAAAACATTTGTATTTAGGAAAAATGTTGGCTCTTAATTCTTCACATATAGCAATTTCCTCTTCTAAACCTCTTGTGAAATACTGGTTAATAATAAATTTACCATTCTCATAATATCCTAAACCAACAATTATAATAGGACTATCGTATAATCCTAATGTTTCTATATCAATAAATAGGAGATCTTCTTTACAAAAGCAGAAAGAAATATCTAAATCATAAATAGATTTATTTCTTAAAAGGCAATGATGATCTTTTTGTTTTATTAAATCTATTATAATATTTGCTGATTTTCGGAATTTTAAGTTTGCTCTTAGATCATAGAGTGTTTTAACACCTCTCCCCATTAAATGTTGTTCTGTGATTTCTCCAACATAATATACCGTTTTTAAGTTTCTTAATAATTTTGTTTTTGTTTTTGAAATACTAATTTCTTTTGGAATTTCTTTACATTCCCAATAAAACTCTAAAAATTCTCCCATTCCATTTGAGATAATTCTCTGATTTGGTAATAGATCATCTAACCGTTCTCCTTCGTATTTTTCAATCAGCTGGGTAATATCAAAGTTTTCAAAGTTATAATAGAATTCCATTATTTAAAGAAAAGATTTATTTTAATATATTTTTATATAATATATTTTATAATTATTGATATTTAGAAATAAATCCAAACACTGAACTAATTTATTGATCTTCTGTTTCAACCTCGATTAATTCATAATTCCTTGTACCTAATTCTATTTCTTCTGCAGCTTTTAGTTGAAGTTCCCATCTTTTAGTAATTTTTCCATCTAGATTATAATCAATCTCATTAGAATTTGGATCGAATCTAGGTACATAAGAAAACCATTCAGAATTTTGTTTATTAGGAAGATTTCTAACTTCTGAAAGAACAGAATTATGTATTATTGGAGATTTATGAACTAAATCGATACAGGCTTGATCTAGTGCAACTGGGTCTAGAGAGGATAATATTCCAATATCTGATACAATTGGAAGATCAGAAGGACCACAATCACATTTCCAAGTTATATCAATTGCATAGTTAATATAAAATATTCTTTCTTTGCCAAAATAATCTTCAACAGCTTTAGCGCTATCAACTGTTTGAATAATTAAATCTTCTGGAGTTGAATCTGCAAATTTAATTACGTCATTTTTACAAATAGATTCACAAAAATAGCAATAACGACATTTATTCCAATCTTTAATTAATTTATGATTCTCCTTTGTTAATGCCCCACCAAGACAAATCTCCACACATTTACTGCAATCCTTTTCACATTTCTCAAAATCGTAATTAAATGTTTTACCCATATGAGCTTGAACTTTACCTCCTTTACTTACGCACCCTATTCCTAGGTTTTTTATAGCTCCTCCAAATCCTGTTTGGATATGTCCTTTAAAATGTGAGGCCATAACTAAATAATCAAATTCTTTTAATCTTCCAGCAACTAGTACATCTTTGAACTTCTTTCCTTTAACAGGTTGTTTTATAAAATTTATTCCATCTTTACCATCAAGCATTAATATTGAGGCACCCATAGTTTCTTGCGTAAATCCATGCTGCAGAGCAACTTGTAAATATTCTTTTTCATTAGAGCGTCCACTATATTCCGAGTGAATTCCTGAAAGCTCTTCCGGCAAACCCCATCCACATGATTCCGCAAGAAATGGGACCCCTCCTATCTGTTTAATATAATCACATAAAAATCGAAGATAACTTGGTCGAAGATATCTAGTATTTTCTAAAGCTCCAAAATGGGTTTTGATAACTACTTTATCATTTTCTTTTATTTTTTCTTCAAACCCAAGGTTTTTCAAAGACAAAGGCCCTTTTATTTTGCTCATACTTCCTTTATTTGATTTACATCTTGCTGGAAAATAATACACTTTTGATTTCATGATTTTTATCTTACTTTTATTCTTATTCTTAGATTTATAATAAGATAAATAAAATGATAATATTGTTTTAAATTTTATTTTTCCTTTTACTTCCAGAAATAACAATGATTACAATAATCATTCCCTTGCATTTTCGTTTTCGAATGGCTAAAAATAGTATTTGGATTATATTTCTCATTTATAGGAGAGTCGCTCATACATATATATAAAAAGATCCATTCTTCAATTCTTAAATCTTTAGCTGTATTTATTATAGGGTTCTTCAATAGTTCTAAAATGTAAATAAATTTGAATAATTTTAATATAATTCCTCCTATCTCTCTTATGTTTTCTATATCTATGTTTTAACTACAATTTCTTCATATCCATTTACTAAATTAGAAATTTTTCATTCTCTATGGTTTTAAAATGAATTTTCTATTTCTTATAGATAAAATCATAACAGAGGTCAATTATAAGAGAGAATAAGAAAATGTAAACACACATCCAATAGAACATGTATAAAAAATAAAAGAGGATATCCCTCAATTGGGGAAAATTACTCATATTTCAGGAGTAAAAGAAAAATTGGGAAGAAATTTCAATTCATATTTCATTGGTACGATAAAAACAAAACAAAATCGATGTTTCTGGAGTATTCCAGAAGATAATGAATTTGAGATCTATCAGAATGTAGCGAGTCCCGTTCCCGCTGAAAGGTGATTGATGATAATAAGGTAGGGAGAGCTCTGTGAGTTCAATGAACACTTATTTGAGATGCAAGGTAAAGTGATAAAAGATATGAATTTATATCATTTTTATCTACTTGACAGAACGGCAATTAGTTATTTGAAATTGATAAATTCCATTATCTCTTTTACATAACTATATTTGAATCTATCTTCTTCTAATGGATCACATGCAAACCTTATTAATCATTTAATATTATTTTTTCTTCCTTCTTTTATATCTGTTTTAGCTATTTCTGAAGTTCAATTATTTAAATATTTTTGATGCATTTTAAAAAATCCTCAAATTTATCCATTCTATTTCTTTTGATATACTTTGGGAGATTTGAGCTTTATGACTTAAAAACCATCTATAAAGTCGAAGATGTTCTTTATTTAATTTCTTTTCTAAATCATCTTGAATTATTGACTTAATATAACTATATCTTATTTTTATTATGAAAATAAAAAAAAAAAAAATTGATAAATTTTATATTGGTTTTATAAGTTTTAAGGGGGTACAGTCCCATATAGAATTGTACCTAATCCATAGTCATAAACTGGAATATAATCTGATACACTCCAATCATTGTTTAATCCTTGATAGGACCAATCATTAGTTGGATCCCATGCCGTTTCATAATTTTCTAAGGCTTTAAGACCAAGAATTAGTTGAGCTTCTCTATATTCGTTCCCGCCACCTGCAGGAAAGAGCTCAACTCCGTCATAATAGACTTCCACATAATAGATATAGCCAGACCATTGAATAGGGCCAGTTACAGTTGCTTCTGAATCAGGATCAAGTGTTACTGCTACATCATTGATTGTAAATCCCGCAGTATATACTTCAGTTACATCAAAGAAATATCGATATGCGAGATCATCATGCGATCTTGCAGGCCAAGCTGCATAATTACACAATCGGATGTTGACGGTAGTTGTTACATAATCGATTATATCTGGTGAATAGATACCAATATCATCCAGATACACACTTACAGCAACTCCACCAAAATTCATTTGAAAAATGGCTGCTTCATCTGTATCGTAAGTCATAGTATAAGTAAATTCATATTTGGTCATTTTTGTAGTTAAATTATACTCAATTTCATAATAAGACATGTAAGTTCCAGGTTGGACAAGCAACACTTTAATAGTGCGATTATCGGTTCCTCTAGCATAGAAACTACAATTATAAGTTATTCCTGTTCTAAGAGGTATAGGACTTTGAGTTATTTGAACTTCATAATCAAGAGATTCATTATCCAATATGTCTATGAAAAATTCTCCTGCTACTATATTATATGTCGCATTTGCACCGCTCCAACTTCCGTCACTCCAAGCAGTTTGACCATCTGAAAAGTCTCCATTGGTAACAAGCTCACCCTCAATACTTGGGAGCCCTTGTTCAACTTCGGCGAATGAATAAATGCTAACATTATCAATATATAGATTTATATCACTCAGCCCCATCTGGAATTCAAATCTTGCGTTGGTATCGTCTCTAGGGTTTGTAAAATTAAATGTTAATTCATATAGAGTTGGGGTTGTTGTTATACCTATATCACTGTATGCATAAGGTGGCCAACCAAGTGATACATTTTGAATTAAGAAACGAAGACTTCTAGGTGCATCAGCCCAAGCGTAGAAACTCATAGTATAATTTTGATTTGCTTGTAATCCTATAGCTTCTTGCCTCATGCTGACTTCCCATCCGTTTCCTGTTATATCTGAAATATTAACAAATGCTACACCACTCGACGCATCAATTGTGAAATTTGTATCGTACCATGTTGATGATTCTGTCCAAGAATCTAATCCAATAGGTCCTTCTGAGAAATCTCCATTTTGGAGAATTTCTCCTTCATATTCTATTAATTCAACTTGAGCACTTTCAATAATACTGACATTGTCAATAGACAAGCTAGTATTACTCATAGCTAAATTGAATTCAATACGAGCAGCTACTTCTGTGTCATGTGTCATAATAAATGAATATTCATAATGAGTCCAACTGGTAGTTAAATTATCCTTTATCTCACCAAATCTTGTATAGGCACCACCAGACTGTCCAAGTGCTACATCGATTTCCCTAGTTGCATTACCGCGAGCATCAAAGCTAATTGTATAATTAAATCCTTTCTCAACAATTAAAGGTCCTTGAACTAATTGTATATAATAAGGATATTCTCCAGTAGGATTTTGAGCATTTGTAATGTTCACAAATAAGTATCCATCTATAGGTACATATTCATATACAGCAGGAGACCAGAAACTTTGATCAGTCCAAGAAGTAAATCCATCTGTAAAATTACCATTATCAAGGATTTCTCCTCTAGGATCGCGATCTACATCCATTTTTGCTAATGCAAACATTTCTGGAAGGCGTTCATCTTCTGGAGTAAAGTAATTTTCCGGAAAGTCATCTAGTATTGTCATATTTGCAGAATAGATACTAGATAAATAAGCTAATGCTCCTACTAAACCAGAATTATAATCACAAGCAACTTCATTCTTTACGAAGTCAGCTCTATCATCTTCATAGGAGTCGTCAAGCCCGGGTCCACCTACAAGAGCTCCAAATAAAATATGTTGATTATTTTCCGGAAGTGTTTGGGTAGCAGCCCAAGATCCATGAGCAGTTCTATGATGAGGATTTATTGGAGGATTCACTCCAAAACCACACATATAACTTCTTTCTTCAGGATTATCTCCTAAAGCATAATTAATTTGGTTTTCTACAAAATCCAAGTATAGTGATCTATTTGCTGGAGTAGATAAAGGATCTGTAGCCCAAATTGAAGCTACGAAAGCTGTGTTTGCAGCATATCTTAGAGCTCCCCATTCACTTAACCAAGCAAGACCACCAGGTGTATAATCTATTTCACCAGTAGGAAGCCACCAATCTAAATATTCTTCAATAAATTCAATATATGTCTCATTTCCTGTTATCTGTGCTAATAAGACATATGTCATATAATTCATTTGGTCCCATACATGAGTCCATGTTCGATTTCCTGAATTAAGTGGCACCATTATATTTACTTTTGATTCATTTAGATAGATTTCATTGCCAGTTTTAAGATATAATAATGCTCCAGCAGCAGCTAATTCATCCCAGAATCCAGAATAAGATAAATATTCAACAGCTGTTGCGTTATAATAGTCATCATTTCGCGTTAAATTGGCAAAATCATATAATATTTCAGCATGTCCCAAACATTGAGCAGCATAGACAGGATCAATAGTTTCTAAAACAATAGAAGTAAAAGCTAAGGCAGCAGCAGTAGCAGCAATAGGTGTTGTAGCTCCATGAGTTAAATTTGCTTTAAAAGCTTCTCTAACATATAGTCTATCAATCATTTCTGCAGAAGCCCAAACATCATGGTCATCTTGTCCCCAAGCTACTTGGAAGAAATATTCATAAGGTGAGATGTGACATTTCATCAAGTAGTCGGTCGCCCATTTAATAGCATCAACCGTTGCATCCAATTGATCCGTTGCTATAAAAGCATCTTCAAATTCATAAAGAGCCCAAGCTAAAGTAGTAACTGTAGATGCCATTGGTAAATTATACTTTACATGATCACCGGCATCAAAATAACCACCAGTAAGATCAACACTCCAATCTGCACCGTCATTTAAACAAGAATCATCTCTCCAAATTACAGGATTATCTTCAGGTAAGTCTCCAGAACGTTGTTGCATATAGAAATATATTGATTTTTGTAAAGCTTCTCCATAATTATGCGTTGGTATACTATTTACTAGAACGGAATCAGAAGCACTTAATGCATCATCATCACTAACTATGATTTCGAAATTATAATTACCTAAAGCTAAATCACTAACATCATAAGTGATTGGAACTCCTGAAGTCCAAGCAGTAGCAGGTACTACTGTTACACTATCTTGAGAGATTGTATATGTATCTGGATTATCATCGATAGGTGTCCAGCTAAGTATGTTTTCTGTAGTATTAAATTTAAATGATATGTCAGAAGGTGTTTTTGAGAAACTTGGGGGTGAGAGAACAGTAACAGTTGCAGAATCTGTTGCAGTTAGAGCATCTTCATCTTCAACTATAATAACATATGTATAAATCCCTGCACTTAAACCATCAACACTTATTGTTATTGGTAAACCAGAAGTCCAAGTACCACTATCAACTTGACCTCCATTTCGAGAGATAGTATATGTATCAGGATTATCATCTGTAGCAGTCCAAATAAGACTGTTTCCAGTATCACCCAGAGTATAAGTAATATCAGCCGGAGGGGTTATAATAATGGGTGCCACTGGTTCTTCTTCTGTAGTCGTCGTACCTAAATAGAGAAGAATACCAACAGTTGAACCAATTATCACAATAAGTGCTATAATTATTCCAATTAAGCTATTTTTAAGTTTTTTTTCCATTATTAAAAATACCTCTCTATGTTAATAGAGTTACAGAGTGACATTTCAAATGATATTTAAATATTAGTATTTTTCTAGGATTTTTATACTATTTTTATAGTATAATTTTTTAATCAAAAAAACAGCGATTATACTATGTCTTAACTGAAAAGTAATATGAATTATAAATTGTTCAATTAAATTTGAACTATTGATTTTAGTATAAAATGGTAATTAAAATTCAAATAAAAGAATTCTGTTGTATGATAAAATATATATCAATTTGTTCCAAAGCTATAAAAAAGAAAAAATCGTAATTTTATAATTATTTTAAATTTTAAATTAAGATGATAATCCAAAAAATTTAACTAAAGTTTCCATTTCTCATATGCTTTTTCTAGATTTTCTATTGCATCAATTTGATAGTTTTTTACTTTTTTAAGTATTTTTACACCATTGTTCCGACTTTCTAAAGTAAGATTATTGTTTCTTTGTTTAGGATGTGGAAACATCTGTGTAAACGGTTCTAATTCCATCATTGCTTTTTTATAACATTGACTTGCATCTTTTAAGAATTGTGCTTGTTGGTTTTCTTTATATTTATAATATAATCTTTCCAAATATTCTGTAGCTATAGATTTAGAATCATAGTCAAACTGACCCAAAATATTATTTCCTATTTTTTCGATATGATCCTTTTTTCCTGAACTTAAAACATCAATCCATGTATCATACGCTTGAGGACCTGAAGTAAAGTCACTTTGGGAAAAATGAATTCCTTTTGCAAATTCTATTGCTCGTTTAATTGATTTTTTATCCTCAAATTCTGGATTCTCTTTTTCTTGATTTTTGGTGAAATAAAAGTAAGTAAATTTGTTAATCAATCTTAATTGATCAAATCTTATAGGTATTTCTTCGCGACCTTCAATATGGTAATAAGTACTAACAAGGTAACTATCATTTTGATACCCATTTATGATAGCGAATCCACTTCCATGAACACCTAATAAAACTACAGGAGTATTATAATCATCAATAATTTTTGCGACTTGATTAAAAACATCTAAACCTAAATCATAATCTTCATTTTCTAACTGCCATGCACAAGAATATTTTCTTTTTTTCTTCCAAAGATTCATTTTCCATCCAAAACTTTCCGTACCTTTATATATTTCTTGCCATGCATTTTTTGATAAAATAGAGGCGCTAATAAGATGTGTTGCATTCACAATGAAACAATATCCTGTTCTACCACCTATATAGATATAATCATGAGGTACTCCTAAAGAAATAAGAACTCCGGAGGTAGCAGATATATATGAATTCCATCCTGATTGGTATTTAGCCTCATTACTTACTAAATTTTCTTTTATTACCCCCGAAGCTCTATAAAATTGGGGCCATTGGTTATATTGATTAATAATTTGTTGATGTTCTTCTTGTTGTTCAAATATAATATTTTGATAGGTACTTGTAATTGCTTTAATAAATTTTAATCCAATATCAGTGATACAATATCTACCCCAATCTTCTCTATCGATTAAATTGGTTTCGATTAAGAAATCTAGGTGATGAACAAGAGTTGTTCGTTTAATTCGTAATTTATTTAAAAGAAATGAGAAATTTCTTGGTTGTTGTAATAAATAATTTAATACCATCAACCGCTTTGGACTTGCTATAGCTTTTAATAGGTTTGTAATGTCATTAAAAGAATTTGAAAGAACTTGTGAGCTTTCCTCTAAAGACATTTCATTTTTGAGTTCTTTCGCCTTTTCTATTATTTTTAAATCCATTTTATTAGTATTAAGATTTTTTTTTGTTAACTTTAATTAGGTTAATATAAACTATAAATTAAAATATACGAAAAATTTTGGATATTCTGCTTTTTCTAATTTTAGTTTTTTTTATATTTTAATAATTATCTTTTTCTTTTTATAACAATAATGGCTTTTTTCTTCATGAGATTAAATAGAAAATATATAAATTAAATAGAAACAGAAAAAGAAATAATGACTTAGAGTATTATTGGATATTTGTTAAATTTTAATAATTACTTATATTTTTCATTCTAATGATGTAAGTTCTGATAAATATTTCTTATTTATCTTTTTAAAAATTAGATTCAATAGCATCTGTTCTGCTTTATTATAAGTTACTGGTAATATCTCATCTTTTACCCAAAAATTAAATGCTTCCATAAATTTATTAAATGAATTTGTTGAGGGTACTGCAGTCAATTCTTCATAATATTTATTATAATATTTTTCCAATGGATTAATTTCTTCAATAGTTTCACCATTATCTTCTTCTAAAATTGATTCTTCAATATATTCACTATATAATACATTATTATCATATGCTTCTACCATCCTCTTAACATGATTTGTAAAATTCTCATCTGTAGCTAATTCTGTTAATTTATTCTTTGACATTTCAGTTGCTTGATTTATTTCATAGTATTCAGAAGGTGAAATTAATTTTTTCGTTCTTAATTTTTGGACTTTATTTAAAGTCTTGTCAATTTCGTTTGAGAATTCTAATAGATTAATTAAATAATCATGAAAAATCGCAGAGAGATTTCTATTAATATTCTTTATAATATCTAAAAAAGTAAATAAAGTCTTACCGAAAATTATTCTAGATTCTAAAATTGGTCTAACTTCCTTAGCTTCATTAAAAAGATCATTCATAAAACGGAACCTTGTAATATCTAGTTTTTGCTGTTCAAGCATTTTTTTTAATCTTAATAATTTCTCAGAATCCTCTTCAAATCCTTCTGAAGTTGCGTTTTGTATATCTTCATTTAGTTGATCAATCCCCATTTTACTTTCTTTCTGTTTTATTTGACTTAGATAATAATCCATAGATTTAACTTTTACATAATCTTGATTTTCTTCAAGGAATTTTTCAATAAGGTCAAAACAACTCTTTGAAGGCTCATACAAATACTTCATTAAATAGATATATATCAAGCGATCAGAAGCAATAATATCATGCTCATAATATTTGTTAATTTCTAAATTGTCGTATAAATCAAAAAGTGCTTTAAAATATTCATTCAATATTCCTCTCTTTTTAACAGAATCTAATGGAACTGATTCTGCTTCTTTAAAGAAATACTTATCAAATTTTTTAACTAAATCAATATAATAATAGATCGTATTTATATTTCCTAAAGTATTAATACGTTTCTGGGTTTTTAAATATTCTTTTCCTATACTTTCGAGGGGACTTACATCCTTAAACATATCTACGATTATCTCAGGATATTTTTTTCTATTAATATCATAAGTTTGAATATAAAATCCTTTTAATGTAAGAATGGGAATTATAGATCTAACTATCATTGTTCTCTTTTTTATTGCATTTAGGTCTTCTTTAATTATACTATTTATGTGATCATCAATTGTGTGTTTTTTTTCAGAATCAGCAAATTTCCTATCTTTTAATAATTGATTTACTTTAATTGCACGGATCATTGGATTACGTCCGCTATATATTTCAAGAAGTATTCTTCCTAAAATTACAAATGCTACGGAACCAGTTAAAGCATTATCAGAATTCTTGTTTTTTAAAATAGGCCTTGTCAATAAATTCATAATCCTAAACATAAATTTTTTTTCATCTTCTCTTGGAAGCTCAATAATTTTTTCTTGAAAATCTCCATTTATTTTATTTTCTGGATAAGTTTTGTTCCAAAGTTGGTCTAAAATTTGATCTCCCTCTTCATTTGGGAGGATTTCGATATATCGAGTTAATATAATATTAATAGCATCAGCCCATCGAGAATGTTCTTCAGATAAAGGAATTATTTCATGATATTCTACTAATAAATCATGAATATTACTTGCTTCTTCAATAGTTTTAGGTCCTTCATATTTCCCAAGACTGTATTCAATAATTTCATCAAAGCTAGGATTTTTTGATTTTATAAAGATAGGTTTATTAGTCTCCAAAAATAGTTTGTATAGGTCAAATAAACCACGAATTTTACGTTTTGAACGATTTATTATAAATTGATTTATTTCCTCTCTATTTAAATCGCCAAGTTCTTTTAAAGAATTTGAAAAAATTAGTGATCTTAATATAGTTTGTTCGATTTCTTTTGATTCTAGATTATTCATTGTCTCAGAATATTTAGTCAAATATCGTGAGATGTCTGAAGCTAAATAAGAGCCATGAATTTCAGGAATTTCTGAGAGTGCTTGTAATAAATTATCAATTAATGTTTGAGCTTTAATTTCTCCTAAAATTCTAGCATATTTATCTTCAACTCTTTTTAGAAATCCACCTACGTCTGTAAATTGAACATGTTTTTTTTCAGAACCAAGAACAAAATCAATGATTTGATCTATATTTTCAACTACTTCCGTAAACTTTTTCTCTTTTATTTTTACCAAGAAAGTTTTAAATAAATCGAATAATCCATTTAATTCATTCTTACTTCTTCTCATAACTTCTTGGTCTAATTGCTTTTTATTTTTCCCTTTAAGATTTCCAAGTGATTTAGCAAATAATAAATGAGTATTTAATACATTTTTCAATTCATCAGATTTTATTCGAGATATATCTTGAGAGAATTTAAAAAGATATTTAGATAACTTTGAATCTATGGTTCCTTTAAGATTGTTATCAATATTATTCAATGCTTGATAAAAATCTTCAGAAAAATTTTGAATATATTCTTCTTCTAACTTATTCCTAAAATTGTCAGAGGCTCTTTTTATAAATAAAGTAAATTCATCCAATTGAGTTACTTCTTTTGTTCCGCCAACCATAAAATTAAGTATATCTTCAAACCTTCCTGATTTTTCGATAATATTTCCTTTTTTTGATTCTTCTATAAAATTATTTAGAAGATCTGATAAATTCCGTAATTTTGATTTACTTCTATTCAATATCTTTTGATTTACTTGTTTGAGATTTTGATTTGCAAGATCGTTTATAGCTAATGAAAACACTAAGAAATGAGTTAATATTCCTTCAATTGATTCATTCGATAAATTTTGAAGGTTTTGAGAATATTTAAACAATAATCTTGGAATCTCTGATCCTATGGTTTCAGAAAATTCTACAGGGATCAAACTGAGAATTTTTTTTAATTCTTGAAAGATAGCTTGGGTTTTTTCCTCTCCAATCTTTTCTCTAAAAGGGTTCTGTGCTCTCTTTAAAAAAATTTCCATAAATCTACAATATTCTTCATTAATAAATATTTAACTCATTATCTAAATTTAGGAATTTAAGGTTTTCAGAACAAAACTATTTCTGCTTTCATTTAATCTGAATTATTATATATTAAATAAAAAATAACTATTTCTTCATTCTTTAAAATAGGAAAATTATCAAAAAGATCTTTTGCTATAATTTTATACATATTTTAAAATATCTTCACATATTCATTAAATATTCGAAAATGAATCGATGTTCAAATTTAAAATCTCTCTTCTTATATCAGTTTTTTTCTTTATCATAGTTTTTATATAATTAGAAATCTCTTTTCTTTTGTTAATATTCGTGGGAAATGGTAATTTTACCTGTTTAATCCTATTTCCAATTGTTGCTATGGTTCCTTGAACGAAAGTTATTGCCTGAATCTGCTTTTGAACAATATTAAGATTCAAGAGATATAATAATAAATACTCATCAATAGCTTCACCATTTTCCAAAGTTTTTATTTGATATATATGACTCTGGATAATTATTTTTTTATCTAGTTCTGTTACAAAACCTGTTTGCCCAATTAAGTTAGAACCACCATCTTTAACTAAAAGAATATCCCCGACCTCAATATTTTGTTTTTGTCTATATTTATTATATATTTCTTCAGAAGTTTTTTTATTAGAATTAAGGTTTATATCCCAATTTGATATTTCACTAGTTCTAATAAATGGAATATCTCCGAAACCATATACATGTGATCCAATCTCATCCCCTCTTGGTAGATATCCATTTTTATTTACAAAAATGATCTTTCTATCAATTAAATCTTGGATTGATAATAAAGTGAAATTAGAATTATCAGTTAGCTTTTTTAGATTTTTTTCCACACCAATATAATAATTAGGTATGTAAATTTTATCTTTTATTTTAGATAAATTTATTTTAAATATTTTTTGATCTTTCAGATAATTGAATTCCTCACTTTCATTGATTTTAAGATGTAATTTTATTAGATCATCATTGATTGATGATTTTCCTTCTGCATTGGTCTTTTTACTGCCATCTTTATTTAATTTGTAACAAATTTTACCATCTTTATCATGTCCAACATTATCTATAATAGCGAAATCTATTAGATAATCCTCAGGAATAGATTTTAATTTCTGAAAAAACAATATACTAGTCTTATTGCAGGTAAACGGCTGAAACGAGTTCTGATCTAAGGATATAATTCCCAAAATCTTTCCATTTTGTTCTAAATATTCCCAAATATATCTATCAGAAGGATTTCCAAAAATACCCTCAGGTAAAACTATACCTAATTTACCTCCGTCTTTAAGTAATTGAATACATCTCTCTATGAATAATACCTGTGGGGATTGCTTTTTATGCAAATTATCTCTCATTTCCCATTTATTATTTAATATATTCTCCCAAACATGACCTAGTTTATAAATTTTTAATATGTTTTTATTATTGATTGGAATTTTTGTTCCAAATGGTGGATTTGTGAGAATAATATCAAATTGATTCTCAATATTCATATTCCTTAATTTAGAATGATAATTTGTAGGATCTAAAGAATCTTCACAGAAAATATTAGATAAACCATTGCTCAATATTTCTAAATGAAGTTTACATATTTTAGAAAGAAATAAATCTTTATCAATTCCATATAAATTAGATATTATCTTAATTTTCTTTTGTTCTGAATCTATTTTAGACCATAAATAATCCTTACATTCTAATAAGAAACCTCCATGTCCACATGCAGGATCTAAAATCCTATCATGGGGAACAGGATTTAAATAATTGACCATAAACTTTATGATATTTGAAGGTGTAAAAAACTGACCTCCCTCATCTTTTAAAATTTTACTAACGAATATTTCAAAAGCATCACTTATTACATCTTTAGACGATTGAACTAGTGATATATATTGTAATTCTTGAACTATAATGTATAGTAAATCTTTATTTAGATTTATTCTTTCCTTAAATTCTATAATTTCTTGATATATCTCTTTGACTTTTTTTTGAAAAAATAAGTTAATTCTTTCAAAAAGTATTTCTTCTGTTTCATTATTCTTAATACAAAATTCTACAGGTTCTTCTGGACTTTTCGATATTTCATCAACAAGTTTACAAAATAGAAGATTAATAATCTCTTTTGATCGAGTTCTTGTATCTGTATCTGTATATTTTAATTTACCATATAAATGTTGATTAATTATATTAAAGGTTTTTTTAAGATTTGATACTTTTTTTAAATCTTTTTTGATTATAACATTTTTTTTTTGATCATAAGGTAAATTCTCAGCATTCATGGTGATAAATTATATTAATTTATTAGAAATTCCAATATTTTTCTCTTTTTATTCTTTTATAAAAATGAATTATCTAAACTTTAATATATAAAGAATAGGATCCTTTTAAAATTCATAATCTTTAAATCAGACTTTTAGTTTATTAACATAATTATCTAATGATAATTAAATAAATCTTTACTCAATCAAAATATAGAGATTGAGTTTTAAAAAATAAGACAAAACAATAGAAAAGTTAGGTGAAATTATTTGACTAAATTAGATGATAATTCTAATGTATACATTGGTAAGAAACGTAGTATGAATTACGTAATGTCTGCCATGACCTCACTTAATGAAGGAAAAGCAACTAAAATTCTTGCTCGTGGAAGATCAATATCTCATGCTGTAGATGTTAGTGAATTAATTATAAAGAAATTTGCTAAAGGAAGTAGTTATGGAGATATAAGTATTTTCACAGAGGAACTTTCTAATCAAGATGGTAGTAAGAGTAATGTTTCTTCTATTGAAATAGAAATTATACCATCAAAGTAAAAAGTATGATAACATAATGTACTTCTAAATTTTTGGAGATATAAGTCGAATCTTTTTTTTTATTTATCTATTATTTATAACTCTTGTTTTAAATTATCTATTTTTAATTTAAACTCATTGATATTGTTCTCATTTATAGTTTTATTCACAATTTTATCAATAAGTTCAATAAAGGGTTTAACAATGGGATGTTGAATGATGTTGCATGTTTGGTCTAAAGTATCAACATTATATATTAATGCAGAGTCATATTCTTTTGTAATTCCAAGGATATCTTTTAGCTGAAGTTTTTTTTCTTCTGAATATGACAAAATAACTATTTCTTCTGCTAATTCTGAATTACTTTCATCTAATATTTTAAATTCACACATATCTAATTTACTTTTATCTTTTTGTTATTAGGATAAATATATTCTATTTTTTTTATTTTTCTTTTTTTTTAATTATCTTTAATAATGCATAAAGATTAGAATTTATTCAAATAATATTTTATATGAAATGATATAAAAACAATTTTTTTAAGTTATTTACGATAAAATAGAAATAAGAATAAACTTTGTTTTATTTGAAAAAAAATATAATAAAAATTTTAAGATGAAATCTTATGGCAAGACCATATCAAAAAGCTAACATTCCCGGTCCAGAAATGGGAATTACTGTCAGTGATCCAAAAGTAATGGCAAATATATTAAAATCACCAAAAAAAAAGGTTTTTGTTATTGGATCTGAGTCATTAAATTGGGAACTCAACAAGAAGAAAGTTGTAGATTATTTTATAGAGATCGCAAATAAGATAAATAGTCATATAATTGCTACAGGACATGTTTATAAATATTTGAAAGAAAAAATAGATAAACAGAAATTATATGACATGTCCCTTATTAATATCACAGATAGATTATCTGATAAAGATTGGACTGGATTGGATAATGAAGGTCAATATGAAATGGCTATTTTTGGTGGTCATCTTGTATTTTATAGTAGTCAAACACTTAGTAGACTAAAGAATTTCACTAATTGGGTGCGAATAATAGAATTAGACAAATATTCTCATCCAAATGCAAGATTTAGTTTACCAAATTTAAGTAATTCTGAATGGAAAAAATATTTAGAAATATTAATTGAAAATCTATAATTAAAGTTAGAGTATAAAAAAATAATAATTTAAAAATTGAGAGATTAAAAATATGAGTTTTTCTGATATTCCCGTGGATGTTGGCCCAGTTTACGAGGGAGAACGAATTCGATCTAATCAAATGTATGTAGAACTTGGCGGACCCAAAATAGAAAAGCATTTTGAATTAGTGAGAGTAAGAAATGCCAAGGATATTGAAGATGGAAAAGTAATACTTCATGGACTTGATCTGAAGGATATGGAAGAAGGTTCTCGACATCCTATTGGTATTTTAGTCGAAGTTGCTGGAAAGCAACTTGAAGAAGATTTAGAAGCCGTTTTTGAGAGAAGAATTCATGAATTTTGCAATTTTATAAATGGAGTAATGCATCTTAACCAAAGATATACTAATTGGATGAGAATTTCTAAAACAGCTATTTCAAAAGGTTTTAATTCATTTAATATGATGGGATCAGTATTAATTCGATTATTTAAAGCAGAACTACCTATAATAGAGAAATGCCAAGTTACATTCTCTACAGAAGAAAAATATATTGAAAAATCTTACAAGATGGCGTTAGAAGTATATAGTAAAAGAGATGAACGGGCGCGAGGATTACATGATAGTGATGTAGATATGTTTTATGGATGTGTTCTCTGTCAAAGTTTTGCTCCAACTCATGTTTGTTGTATAACTCCAGATAGAACAAGCTTATGTGGTTCTATTAATTGGTTTGATGCAAGAGCGGCAGCAAAAGTCGATCCAAAAGGACCTCTTTTTGAAATACCTCCTAAAGAATGCATAAATGAAATAGCAGGTGAATATGTTGGAATAAATGAGACAATGAGAAAACGATCTTTGGGAGAGATAGATAGAATCTATCTATATAGTGGAATGGAATACCCACATACATCATGCGGGTGTTTTGAGGCAATAGACTTTTTTATTCCTGAGGTAAACGGTCATGGTATTATCGATCGAAATGCAGATTCTTTAGCAATAAATGGCCTCGCGTTTTCAGCCATGGCTAATCAAACGGGGGGAGGAAAACAGATGGCTGGCTTCAATGGGATAAGCCTACAATATATCTCAAGTCCAAAATTCCAGCAATATGATGCTAAACAAGTAGGATTCGATAATGGAATTGAATTAGTCGTATGGATGAATAGTGGCTTGAAAGAAAGGTTGAGAGAGTTTATACCTAAAGATTGTGTTGATAAAATTGCTACTGAAAATGAAGTGTCTGATATAAATAATTTAAAGAGTTGGTTAAAAGAGAATCAACATCCTATTGCAAAAACATGGATTGAAGTAGAGGAAGAAGAAGATGAAGAAGAATATGAAGAAAAAGGCACGATGATTCCAATAGGTACACAATCAATGACTCTCCCAGGAGTAGGAGGAATTGGAGGATTTAAAATTATTCTTAAGAATTGTAAAATTCATGCAGATTCACTTATTATTAAGAGGATAGATTCTAAAAAGAAAAAAAGTAAATAGTTTTAACTTTTATTTTTTATCCATTTTAAATTTAGAATATTCATTAGATTAATTTAAGAAATAGCAATAGTACTCTAAATGTATGAATTTTAGAGATAAAATTTGTTTTAATATTTAAAAAAAGACTATAATTTATATATAATAACCTGTGTTATCTTCTTGGACTTTATCCTTGTCATCATCCTTATTATCTTTATCCTTGTCTTTATTAAGAAATTTCTTGTAGAAATATTTAACAATATCTTCTGGATTTCCATCCAAATTTAGGTCTTTCAAATCATTTATATTTATCCTCATTATTCCACCGTCTTTTAAAGGAATTATATTACTGTTAATTTGATCCTGTAATTTATCTTCTTGTCTTTTCCTTGAAATTAATTCTTTTTTCATTAATTCTTTTAGTTCATTCGCAACAATTTTATCTATTTTTTTAGGTTTAAAAGATAATAATTCTTCTGTACCAAAGATCTTTGTAATGGATTTAATTGCTTTTTGTCTTTTATATTCAGGAATTTCATTAATTGAACTCATTTCTAGTTCACTAAGAACATTAAGCCAATCTATTTTTATAGCCCAAATAAAATCTTTTTCTGACATTTTTTTTTAAAAAAAAGGACTTTTCAAATTATATTAAAAATTCATTAAAGTTAAATTTTTTGTCTTGAGTAATAAAGAAGAATTTAACCATATAAATTTATATTTTTTAGGTAATAAGTGTGGAATCCTTGATTTTTTCATAAGTAAAATATAATTACGGGTAAAAAAAATTTTTTACACAGTAAATCTGAGTGTATATAATACGAAATTATTGAAAATGTTATTTTAATATTACCAAAAAAAAAAAATGAATTAATTTTTACATTTCTCTCTGATCTTGCAGAATTCTTAAGAAAAAGGTATGCCTTTTTGTGTTTGGGATGATGACTCTGCCATGTGTGTTACATTGTCACAACCAATTTATGCAGAATCATTCATCTTTGGTAAAAATATGAAAGGATAAAGGAGAGACCTGGCAAACATTTACGCATCTTTAATGGCAATAGGAAAAAATAGTTAGAAATATCTTGCAGGGGTGCGAAATCTCGGTTAGGAGATGAAAATAAGTATCATTTTTATAGAAACATATCTCAACAATTGTAA